>JAYUJO010000199.1:0-1728 GCA_043765215.1 Rickettsiales bacterium
CCGATAGAGAAATTTTGGGCCAACATGAAGCGATGGATTAAAGATAGAATTTTTAATTTTACTGAACTTTATGACGCTATAACCTATTTCTTTCATTTAGGCTAATTTAAAGTGATTTACTATATAACCATATTTAAAATTATAAAATGATTAAACACTTTAAACTCAGTTGACCAGCAATAAATATTTTTTGCTTATCTGTTATCTTAAACGTTAAGCAAAAATTAATTTTATTGTTTAATATTTAGGTTTAATATTATCAATACTAAAACAAGCTGGAAGAGCTGCTTCCAATAAAATCTCATCACCAAAAATTTGCTTAGGAATGATTAATTGTTTTGCATGAAGCAACATGCGAAAATGTGGAGCTCCATCATATTTTGTATCGCCAATAATTGAATGGCCCAAATGCTTGCTATGCACTCTTAATTGATGTGTTCTACCAGTAGTTGGATGAAATTCAACCAAAGAAAATGATTTGTTTTTTTCTAATGTATTATATGAAGTTTCAGCAAATTTGCCACCATCTTGCTCATCCAGCACTCTATATATTTCAAAATCTAGTCTGCCAATATAATTAGATATAACACCTTCTTCTGGATCTAAAGCACCTTCTAAAACTGCAATATATATTTTTTTGAACACTCTATCTTTAAATGATGCAGTGAATTTTGCTGCATTTTCATAACCATTGGCAATTAATAATACTCCACTAGTATCTTTATCCAAACGATGAACGAGTTTATAGTAAGTTCCACCAGTTTGATTTAAATAAGCTAAAGCATCATCAATTGAGAGGCTAATATTGCTGCCACCCTGCACTGCCAAACCATAAGGTTTATTGATGGCAATGAATCTCTCATCTAGCATAATGGCATATTCACCCATTAATTTATCAGCAAGAGCAATAACACTTGGGGAGAAAATTTTAGTTTTGACGATATTTTTATATCCATCAAATAACCCAGAATTGATTGATATCACGTCTTTATAAGTCACCCTATCGCCAGATTTAGCTTTTTTTTCATTAACTTTGATTTTACCCTTTCTTAAATAATTTTCAATTATTCCTTGAGTAACTGATGGGTATAATCTTCGAAGATATCTATCAAGCCTAATTGGCTCAGTTCCGGTAACATTTATTGTATCGATTTTCATATATTTGCTGTCTGCATAAGATAATATGCGCGCATCATAGCAGATAATAATAAAATAGCACCAAATTGATGAAGTAATGCAAATAATAATGGTACGCTATAGATTAATGTAATTATACCTAAAGAAATTTGAAAAATTAGAGCTAATAATAAATGATATATTGTTTTACTTAAATTTATAGTAGCTAAATTAATAGCTTTATAACTAAATATAATAATTACTAAACATAATATATAGGCAGAAATACGGTGAAAAAACTGAACTATCGATGGATTGTAAAGATACATTTTGAAATCTATTTGATAAATTTCTTCAGGAACAAAGCCATCACCCATCATTGGAAAATTATTATAGATAAGTCCACCATTTAGTCCAGCTACAAAAGCACCAAGCATTATTTGCAATAATAATATTAAGATAGAAATTCTTCCCCAATAAATTATATTTTTAACATTGGTATTAAATGGGATTAAAATAAAATTATTTGATTGTTTTAATAATTGATAAAACATAGTCATGTAAAAAAATATTGCTAGCATCAAATGACCAGCCAATCTAAAATGACTAACA
>JAYUJO010000200.1:0-1719 GCA_043765215.1 Rickettsiales bacterium
TATAATTGTTTATTAATCCCTGATTATTCCTATCTTCCCCAATAATGGATAAGCAAAAATTATCCATTATTGGGGTTAATTTAGTCTTTTCTAAATATATAATTAATATTAAAGCAGGAATAGTTGCGGCGCTAGTAAATAAGTAAAAAACATTCCAACCATAGGCGTTGACAATATATCCAGAGATTGACGGAAAAATTGAGCGTGATAAACCCATCATAGAGGAAAAAAAAGAATATTGTGTGGCTCTATATTTACCAGTACAGAGAGATGCAATGAAGGCAATATATGCAGCCATTGTCATGCCGCTTGTAACTCCTTCAAACCCAGTGATTATGAATAAAATATATATATTTTTGTCGCTAAATTCTTGATATATATATAATAAATGAGCGGCTGCATGAATTAAACCAAATAATAATAAGCTTTTATAAAGAGATTTCTTTTTCATCATAATGCTAGCAAGCAAACCTCCAATCATAGCTGAAATTGCGCCAAATAATTTTCCAGCTGTTGCTATTTCATGGGCATTATAACCAATATGTAGTAAAAAGGGATTTAACATCATGTTAATGAAATTATCTGGCAACTTATATAGGATGAGGAAAGCTAGAATTAATCCTATATATTTACGATTACCAATAGGTTTTAAAATTAATATTATTAATTCATAAAGTTTGCAAAAATAATTTCCTTTATTTACATAAGTTTTATTATAATCAAAATATTGGTCGTTTCTGATATTGTTATTATTTAATAAATAAATTAATATAATTGGAAAAAATAAAATGATTATGCTGTATAATTTGTAAATCGCATTCCATTCTATCGTTTGTGAAATATATACTGTACCAGAGCTAGACAGTAACATTCCAATCCTATAACCAAAACTATACATCCCTGAAATTTCACCTTGTTGATCATGATTAACGATTTGGGTACGCAAGGCTCCAAGTAGTGAATCTTGACTAGAAGCAAAAAATGAAATTAATAATGCATAAAAAGCAATTAATTTTAAGTCATATTTGGGTTGGTAATTACTTATCATATAAACGGATGCGCTAAGCATAATCTGCAATATTAAAAGCCATGAAAGCTTGCTTCCTAAAATTGTAGATAATATAGGTATTTTCTTTGCATCTAAGATTGGTGCCCATATAAAGTTTATGGCGTAAGGTATTGATATTAACGAAAAAAACCCAATAGTTTTAATATTTATTTGCTCGCTTGATAACCAATAATTAATGGTGAAAGTAGTTATCATTAAGGTGAATCCACTCATTAAGCCAAAAATCCATATAATGCAAAAATTCTTTTTAGATACAGTCATAAGGGTTTGATAAATGAGTTTGAATAAATAGTTTTGATCCATAATATTCTTAATAATTAATTTTAGTCAATAGATATAGTGGTTTTAGATAGCTTTTTAATTGACACGGACAATGAGTTAGATTAAAACTATAAAGTATTTGCAAGGGATTGTAGCTACTGATTTTTACGCAGTTTATCAAAATATTTGAATACTAATTCACAAAATATAATGTCCCTAAAAAAAATCTTGGATATAATCTGGCCTATTAAACGCAGCGAATTAAAATTGTTCTTGCCACTAGGGTTAATGATGCTTTGCATGCTTTTTAATTTTGGCTCTCTTCGCTCTATTAAAGATAGTTTAGTGGTACCAAATATTGGAGCTCCTCAAGCGCTGCACGCGACTTG
>JAYUJO010000201.1:0-4608 GCA_043765215.1 Rickettsiales bacterium
AAACGTTGGATAAAACAACAAATTGTATATTTTAATACTTTATACGATTCCTTGGTTTCCTTTTTTAATTACGCTATCTCATCTTGATTTACTATAACTGTTTTTAGACAACTAGCTGGAGTAACATATGCATCAGAACCATGCTCAGCTAAAATATGGTTATTTTTAATATCACCAATAATGTAGGAATAAAATGCTGGATTTGATTTATATAATTTATTATGTTTACTATTTGAACAACTTACAAATAAGATGCACATTAGTATCAATTTTATTTGAATAAAACAGTTCATCCATTTAATATCAAAGAACTTTGTTTGAAAATATTTTTTTAGAATTGAAAAAAATGGTGGAGATGAAGGGAATCGAACCCCCGACATCCTGCTTGCAAAGCAGGCGCTCTACCCCTGAGCTACATCCCCAAAGTTTTTAATTTTAAAGTCTTGAAAATAGAAATAACAAATCTATATTTAACTTAATTAAATTTATAAAAAACTTTCATGTGTAATTTTTATATACTGCATCAACCAAGCAGTCAACCATTTTTTTGAATTTATAATAATTATTTTATTTTTCCTTAAATCCTTTAAACATAGCATCATAAACTGGATCTAATAAATAGTTTAATAATGTTCTAGTACCATTAACAATTTGCACTTCTGCAGACATTCCTGGGTGCAACTCAAGCTTTCTTGGTTTAGCTAAAGCCTCAAAATTATCCATATCCAATTCTATACGAACCAAATAATATCCATTAGCTAAAGGGTCATTTCCAGCTCTTTGCAAATTATCATTAACAATGTCAGGAGAGATAGACACAACCTTTCCTGTAAATAAAGGTGTAGTTCTAGATTTAAAAGCACTAAAACGAATTTTTGAAACTAAACCAACACTAATAGAGTCAATATTTTTAGGTTCAACTTTTGCATCAATAACTAATGGATCATTCTGTGGAGAAATTTCAATTATGGTTTGACCCGGAGGAATAGAGCTACCAATAGTATTATATGCTATATTATTAACAATTCCATCTACTGGTGACTTAATTATTATTCTATTTAAAGCATCTTTAGTATGCATCAATCTCTCTCTTGCACCAGATAGATTAGTTTGAGTTTCTTTAAGTTCATTTAAATTTGCTGATGAGAATCTATTATCAACATTTAATAACTCAATATTAGTTTTAGTAATTTCTTGATCAGACCTTGCAATTTCAGTATCAGTAACTGCAAGCTCGCTTTCAAGTTGAGCTTCTTTAGCCTCTAATTCTAATAGAGCAGATTTTTGCACATAACCTTTAGTATTCAAAGTTTTCGTTGCTTTTAACCTATCTTTAGTTACTGCTATAGATTTAGCTAATGATTTTTTTCGAGCAATATAACCATCAATTTGTTTATAAGTTTGCTTAATTTTTTGCTCCAATGAATTTTTCTCAGCAATATTATATTTTCTTTTTGAATTAAATAAATTATCTTGAGTTTCTATAATTTTTGCAACATTTGGATCTGCTTTATCTTGAAGTAAAAATTGAGGATAATTTACTTGCTCATCCTCATTAATTTCAGCCATTAACCTATATTCACTACCAAGCAGGCTTCTATATTGATTTAATATTTGCTCATACTCAAATTTTATTTTAGCATCATCTAGTTCAATGAGGTTATCACCTTGGTTAACTTTGTCACCAATTTGAACTAATATTTTCTTTAAAATACCACCTTCCTGATGATTAATTATTTTTTTAAGAGAACTGCTAACTACTGTCCCTTGAGCCACAGCTGCGCTATCTAATGGAGCCACTGCTGCCCAAATTGTACCAAAAACAACAAAAAATATAATTACAAAAGAGCCAAATAAAATAGGAGATCTAGCACTTTTAACTACATCATTAGCATTGCCACCATCTTCTTTTACAATAAGATTAGTAAATTGATCAATAAATTTAACACCATGCTGCATGTTCTGCAAAATTGATATAAAAACTCCTTTAGCTGTAATTTTACTGAGTCGCTCTTTTAAACCTATTTTCGGCTGTGGTCCTTGATCAATTGTTTTACCACTACCTTGTTGTCTCATCATCATTTGCTGTAACAATTGCAATTGTTCAGGAGTTAATTTTTTATTTTCATTTTCCATAATAAATATTCCTGTTAATTACTTATCGTTAATGTGAATCATGCCATTTTTAAGCATTTGAATGCGCCCTTGAACTTCATCTTTTGTTCCAAAACTCGCTACTGCCCCATCTTGAAGGACCATTATTTTATCTACTTCCGTCAAAATAGATGGTCTATGTGAAATTACTACAACGCTGATTTTACGCGATCTTGCTTCTGCTAATGCTTGAGCTAATGCTAGTTCACCTGCTTCATCTAAATTTGCATTTGGTTCATCCAAAATAACTAGTTTTGGAGACCCGTAAAATGCACGAGCAAGTCCTATTCTTTGTCTTTGTCCACCAGATAAATTAGATCCAGCAGAGCCAATGTCCGAATCATAGCCTTCTGGAAGACGTAAAATCATTTCATGAGCGCCGCACATTTTAGCTGCATCAATAACTTTTTCTGGATTAATTTCATCCGACATTCTAGCAATATTTTCTTTAATAGTGCCACTAAATAGTTCAATACCTTGAGGAAGATAACCAACATGCTCACCAAAATTTTCCCTATTCCATGTATATACGTCACCACCATCTAATCTAACTGAGCCAGATACTGCCTTCCAAACTCCAACAATTATTTTTGCTAAAGTCGATTTTCCTGAAGCACTGTGACCAATAATAGCTAGTATTTCCCCAGGTTGCACTGCAAATGAGACGCCTTTTAATATATGCCTTGGCATTGGTGGTTGTGGCATATTTTGAGGAACCGGAAATGAATAGTAAACATTTTCTACAGCCAAATGACCATCTACATGAGGAATCGGCATCGCTTGATCACGCTCAACATGTTTTGCAAATGAATCATTGATATTTTTATATGACTTTGATGCACTACTAATACTTTTCCACATAACAATTGCATTATCAAAAGGAGCTAACGCCTTACCAACAATAATGGAACTGGCAATCATGCCACCTGTGGTCATCTCAGCACCCGAAGATCTAACAACTAAATATGCACCAACTCCAGTAACAGCCATCTGCATTAAATTACGAATAAAACGTGAGAAATTTGAAATTATACCGTTTCTATAACTAGCAATGGATTGCTTAGCAAGAGATGCTTGATTAAATTTTGCCCAATTTCTTTTGACATTATGAATCATACCCATTGCTTCAACTGCTTCTGCATTTCGATTAGCAATCTCAGCTTGACCCATTCCTTTTATAGAAAATTCAGTTGCTTCACCAAGTGTTTTATTGGTTGCAACTGCGTTAAAAAATGCAAGGGAAACAATTATTACTGCACCAAATATAGTGACATAACCAATATATGGGTGAATCATGAAAATCACAATTATATAAACAATGCTCCAAGGTGCATCAAATAATGTGTTAATTCCCGTGCTTGTTAAAAAAGTTTTCACTGTTTGAAAATCACGAAGCATTTGACTAGATGCAGGATTAACTTTTGTCGCAGATGCTGAAATTGAATGAGCAAATATAACTGGAGACAATGTGTTATCCAACCATTCTCCAACGCGAATTAAAGTAAATGAACGAACTATTTGAAGTAAAGTATAAATAAAATATATAAATCCAATTATTACTGAAAGCATTACTAATGTTTCCAAATTACTACTTCCAATAACTCGATCAAGCACTTGCAGAGAGTAAAGAGGTGTTATTAACATTAATAAGTTAATAAAGAAAGCAAAAACGAAAGTTATTTTAAAAGCTGCTTGGCATTTATCAAGAGCAATTTTTAATGGATTCTCTTTTTTTTCTTTTGTAATATTTTTTTGCATAACGCGATAATCATTATATTAATTTTTAATAATAAGTATTTTTGATATTAACAGATTTTAACTTTATCACAATCTGTTTATAAGTTTTTAAATAGATTATAAATAATAAAATTTTTATTGTATTCAATATTAAACAACAATCCATCCTGGTAAGGATAATCATTATGTTTTAATATTTCAAACTTATATTGCGATATATTAGTATAATAACTACAAACTTTATTTATACGTGTAATTAATTTACTATAAAAATCATTGCTGACCTTTGAACTATATAAAACTAAAAGATTTAAATTAGCTTTTTTTGAAATATTGAAAAGAACTTTTTTACCATAACTTGCCGCGCAATTATCAATAATGTAATTAGTAATAATCATATTATCAGCAAGATTAAGTAAAGTTTTTCCTCTAATTCCAATTACAGACTCATTTTTAGTTGATCCATGGTAATGAAATGTAGTTAAAATGCCAATATTTTCTAAACATTGGATGATTTCTGCACGCAAATTTGCATTTAAATCAATTGGGTCAGCTAATAATAGATTAGTTTTATCAAGCATATCATCGCCTAAAACCCAAAAACTAATTTCTGCAGTTAAATCGTCTATATTTTCAAACTCTATGATGGCATCTCTAATAAAATTAATAGCCGGTTTAATACAAAAAATATTAGTAGTTGGAGCGCTTCTAAATGGA
>JAYUJO010000202.1:0-1715 GCA_043765215.1 Rickettsiales bacterium
AATAATCGCGGTCGAAAAAGAAGAAAATTAATGAATGAAATTAATGTCACCCCAATGGTTGATGTGATGTTAGTATTATTAATTATCTTTATGATTACATCTCCAATGCTAGTTGCAGTCATTGATGTTGATCTACCAAAAACTGAAAAATCATCTATTGCAAATGATTCTGATGCTATTACTATTGGTATTAATAAAAAAGAGGAAATTTTCATTTTTGAAACTAAAATTGAATTAGATGCTCTAGTACCAAAATTAGAGGCAATAACTAATGCAAATAAAGATAGAAAAATTATTATTAAAGCTGATAAAAATATACCCTATGGTACGGTGATTGAAATTGTTGCGCAAATTAATAATGCTGGTTTTACCAAAGTTGGTTTTATTACAGATATTAAATATAAATAAATGAAAATAGGAAATAAAAATTTTCAGAAAGATGTTATTATTTCTGGAATTTTACATTTAATTATATTAATTGGGCTGGGCTTAAGCATGCCGCCAATGTTTGATAAATTACCTGAGCCTGAAAACATCATAATATTCGATCTATTGCC
The DNA here is from genome assembly GCA_043765215.1 of Rickettsiales bacterium. Lineage (GTDB taxonomy): Bacteria > Pseudomonadota > Alphaproteobacteria > Rickettsiales > Rickettsiaceae > Megaera_A. The sequence goes on from JAYUJO010000202.1 coordinate 558, forward strand.
TGTTAGTGATAAAGTTAATATTAAAACTCAATCAAAAAAAACAGAAGTTATTGAAAAAGTCTCAATTTCTCAAATTAAAAAATCAAGCATTATTGAAAAGAAAATTGAAGAGGTAACAAAATCAGAGCCTAAAAAAGAAGTAATAGTTGAAAAAATAATTGAAAACATAGCTCCAGTTAAGATAAAAAAAGAGATAAAGCCAGTTGATAAAAAAAATATTGCGAAAGAGGATACAATTGATTCATTACTTAAAAATTTAGAAAATGAATTAAATGATAATAAAATAGCTTCTGAGGTTAAAGATAAACAATTAAATAAAGATGAAGGTGAGAAATATTTTAAAGGTGATGAATTTGATCAAAGATCACCAATGTCTATTACTGAGACTATGTTAATTAAAAGATTAATTGAAAAAAACTGGCGCATTCCTCAGTCAATTCAAAATTTAAAAAATATAAAAATTACTGCTGAAATATTTTTAAATACAGATGGAACTATCGTTAAAACTAATATTATAAACATTGTTTGTCCTCATAGTAAGCAAATTTGCGCTCTTGCTGAGGAAAGTATTATTCGCGCTATTAAAACTACAAATCAAATTGAAAATTTATCGCCATCGCGATATGATTCATGGAGAAATTTAAAACTAGTATTTGATCCTAGTTCAATATTTTAAAATTAGATTCATATGAAAAAATATCTTTTATCTATTCTTATTTGTTTTTCATCCATAATAACTTTGGCTGATAATGTAATTAATATTAACAATGGAATTATCGATCCTGTACCATTAGCTGTAAATAATTTTGCAGTAATTAAGCCTGAAGATGAAAAAATTGCTAGGGAAGTTATTGAAGTAATAACCAATGATTTAAAAAATTGTGGAGTATTCAGGCCAATTTCGCATGCTGCGTTTATAGAAACAAAAATGGGAACTGGTCACACCCCCCTATTTCCAGCTTGGCAACAAATTAATGCTTTATTACTTTTAAATGGTGATGTAATTAAAACAGAGTCTGGCAAGCTAAATATAAAATTTACTTTGTGGGATTCAATATTAGAGCGCTCAATTATTACAGAATCATTTGAGCTACCTGAGAAATTATGGCGCCGCGCGGCTCACAAAATTTCCGATCGCGTTTATGAGATGATAACTGG
>JAYUJO010000203.1:0-4583 GCA_043765215.1 Rickettsiales bacterium
ATCTCCAGCGATAATTCAAACTATTCTAATTCGAAATCATTTAAATACTATTAAAATGCGCATAAAAGTGCTTAAGGAGATGTCAAAAAATAATGTCAAACTTAATAAAGAGCAATTGTTATTTTTAAAAACTCATAAAAAAGAAACTTTTTTTGAATCTTTTATAGACTGGTTTTTCGACTTAGCATGGATTTTTTAAATTGGGTATAATTTTGCACATTCCCTCCATTTACACTATTAAGGATCATTAGTTGGACCAGTGTTAAGATCTAGGTCTTTTGGGACATTGGGGTTAAATTGGAAAATCTTTAATTCTTTTTTCATATTCAGGTTGGCAATCACCAAGTGATAATTTTGAATATATTTCTAACGACTGACGGCTATCATGACCTGAGTAAGGCTGAATCAATGTGTCATCTACGCCTTTCTTCTTCATCCACGTAAATAGAAAATGCCGCAATTTATGGGGCGAGATTGATCGCTCAATACCAGCTTCTTTAATAGACTTAAGTTACCTGATTTTCGATATTAGGGATCCTAAAGCATTTGATAGTATTAAACTAATTTTTAACATTAAAATTGATTTAATTTAACTTAAATGGTATTATTATAATAAAGATTATATTGTAATAATTTAAAGAAGGTTAGTAATATGTTTTTATCTTCCGCACATGCTCCATTTAAAAATGAACATAATGAATTTGATAAAGATAATACATGTAGAAGCATTTTTAATGCGTTGTTTCCATCAAAGGAATGTACAGCAAGGCATACTTTTACTGAAACTTATATGGATTTAAGTTCTCAAAAAATAACCAAACAATCTATTCAAGAAAAAATTGCTCTTGCAAGAGAAAAAAACCCTAATCTTTTTAAAAGTAATCACGATGAAAATATTTTTTTCTTTAATTTAGTACAAGAGTGCTATTCAAAACTAATATCTTACAATAAATCACTTGATCATAATAATTTAGAAGAGCTTCTTGAAATAATAGTTCTAGATTATTTATCCCTTAGTGATATAGATGATATAACTAAATTAGAAACAATAGCTCAAGAAATTTTCGAATTACAAATAAAACCTTTAGCTAGAATTACTTCAGCTAGCAATAAAAATACTTCATCTCACAAGCAGAAAAGTAATAAAGAAGAAATATCAAATTTTGTAAACCCTATTAATACAGCTAAAGAACTTATTATTAAAGGTCAATACGAAGGGTTAGTAACTATTGAAAATAATTATACCCTTCCTGCAATATTAGTTCTTATGTATTTTGATGAAAATAATTTTATTAAATTATTAGATGATGCCAATGTGAAGAATTTATTTTCTACACAAAATTTATTTAAAGATGTATATGATCGAACACTTCTACATCATGCAGTATTAAAAGGTAAATATAATATCATAGATAAAATTTTCCAGATTTTAGATAAAAGCGAGTTAAAATCTTTATCTAAGTGTGTAGATGAGTATGGAAGAACAGCGCTGCATCTAGCTGCAAGCAACAACCAATTGGAAATTGTAGAATTTTTTGTAGAAAACTACCCAGATTTAATCAGAGCTAAGGATGGTTATAAAAGAACAGCGCTGCATCTAGCTGCAAGCAACAACCAATTGGAAATTGTAGAATTTTTTGTAGAAAACTACCCAGATTTAATCACAGCTAAGGATGATTATGGAAGAACAGCGCTGCATCTAGCTATAATAAATAATAGAGTTGAAGTTGCAAGAGAATGTATAGAAAAATATGAAGAACTATTAGATATAACTGATACCAATAATAATACAGCATTACATCTGGCAGCTATGACAGGAAGTATTGATATATTAAAGTTGCTAGGATATGAATATTTATATTCATATCAATTAAATAAAATAAATGATAGTGGTAGCACTGCTTTGCATCAAGCAGCATATTGGAAACATCCTAAAGCTATCGATGTGTTAATTGAGTCTGGAGCAGATGTAAATATAGCAGATAAACAAGGTTGTAAGCCTCTAATTGTAGCTATGAAAATTTCAGATAACTTCCCTACCAACTTTTTAAAAACTTCTAAAGAAATTATCTCTAAGTTAATCAATTATGATTACAGCATATTCGTCCCAGTTATTGGTAAGTTTAACTTTAGTCATGTGGATTCAGCTATTAAAAAAGAACAGCAGTATTTAAACGAAGATTGCATAAATTTTGTAAAAAAACTTTTTGAGTTATTAAGCCAAAATTCAGATATATTTGAACCATTACTATCTAATAGCCAAGATCATATACCATTAATAACTAAAGCAATCAATGCATCAAATAAAGAGTTAATTCAAAAAATAATGTCTAATTTTTCAGAGTTACTAGATCTTTCTGAGGTTCAACAAAATCAATTAAGAGAATCTATTATTAATAGTCAATTATATAAAGATAATGATGAAATAATGATTAGCTTATGGGATAAGTATGATTTTGATAAAACATCTAAAATATCAAATGAGGATTATACAATATTTAAAGCAAATGAATACGGTAACAGTGCAGTATCAAATTTAATTGAAAGCGAAAAATATGATGAATTAATAGAACTATTAAAAGAAAAAAATTTATTAGTAAAGTTAAATATTCATAATGAAAACACTAATGAAATTCTTAAACAAATAATTCTTTTCACATGTTCCGACTCCTTCAAATCATGCTCAAGCTATGAAATCAATGATGCAAAAAGTTTATATAATTCTATTAGTCATATATTATATATTAATGGAGATTTAGATTCTGAAGTTTTTTTGGCAGGTGCTGAAATATTAGAGACAAATTTATGGTCAGAATAGTAAAAGATTATCTTCATAGAGACGCACATGAAGATAGATACTGGGATAATCATGACCAATTATCCCAGTATGGTAAGCGTTTGTTACCATATAAAACTACTCGTATTTACGATGCAATTGCCAGCTTTTTTTCATTTATATATCCTTGCGTAGCAATAAAAAGTACAGATAAGAAAATGTCATATAATAAATCTTTTACAGAAAAGCAAACAATAACATTTAAGAATCAAGCCACTGAGCAATTAATATTTAATACTTTAAAAAAGTGTTTATTAGTAAAAAATGAATCTTTAGTCCTAAAACTATATTTGCTCTTAAATACTGAATTTATAAATTTTATTTCTGTACGTGCTGAACATGAAATTAGTGAAGAAAAGATAAAGAAATATTTTACAGATATTAAATTTGCTCGAGTAGAAGCTTTTGATCTTTTTCAATTTCAACATTTAAAATTACTTAAACAAAAGTTAGTTGGTACGAATCTTGCACAATACAAAAAACAAATGTTGGAATCTCATCCAGACATAAAACAATTAAATGTACAAATTAAACTACTAATTAAAGTACTAACCACCGATCAAAGCGCACAATCTAGCGAGCAAGATAATATAAAAAAAAATTTAAGTATTTTAAGAAAGGAATTGAGAGAACTTAAAGACAGACTTGAGATCGAATTAACAAATTTTTTTGATAAAGAATATAATTTAGAACTTTTGAAAAATGATAAATTTGAAAGGTTATATAATTTGTATAAAAGCTTAATTGATGAAGTACTTAATAGTGATAATTCCTTAACTCAGGAGTTGCTTGGAGAACTTCTCAGACCAATACAAGATACTACAAAAATAATATATATCTTACAAACTAATATTAATATAGAGCATTTAGTTAATGAGATGGAAGTAATTCCTAACCCTGACTGTAAGCACACTGAATATAATATATTTACTGAAGAAGGTAATGATAGTAAAGAAGATTATATTGGTGTTTCGAAATTATGTTGTGGTTATTGTCATCATGAATTAGGTATTAATAAAATTAATCATCGTGGTACTCATGGAGTGCTTGATCATGCATGGAATCCTCAGAACATTAGAAATCAAATTGATGAAGAATTAACAATTATTGAAGCCCCTGCAACTTATCAACACAGAAGATTATCATTTGATGATTTTGAACATCATATTAACTTAGAGTCAATACATATTGATAATAATCTAAAAGATTATAAAGCTACAGTTTTAGGTAAAGCTATTGAGACTGATTCAGATGGTTAGCCTTTTATTCAAGAAGGTGGCCTCGTATAAGGACCAGTGTTAAGATCGAGGTCTTTTGGGACATTGGGGTTAAATTGGAAAATCTTTAATTCTTTTTTCATATTCAGGTTGGCAATCACCAAGTAATAATTTTGAATATATTTCTAACGACTGACGGCTATCATGACCTGAGTAAGGCTGGATCAATGGTTGAGTAGCCCAAAGCTTGCACCTCAAGCTCTCACAGGTAGGGTATGGCGCAGTTGCTAATTTAAGCCCTGTTTCCATCACCCTCCTCGTCAAACGCAGCATGTGGTTTTCCCACACTACGCTTCCCTGTTCCCATATTGGGGTTGATTGCAGGAAAGGACATATTTTCTCGCAAAGGGCTGCAGGCGTTAATTTATAAAAGGTGCAAGGATTTATTTTTTTCAATGAGCGATATACCTAAACCCTTGAATCCCTATTGATCTAAGGGTTTTTAACTTTTTAAGTTTTCATATTTTGTA
>JAYUJO010000204.1:0-1706 GCA_043765215.1 Rickettsiales bacterium
TTAAGATTGATACAGCAAAAATCAGACTTAAGTTAACATCACCAAATAATAAAGTAATTAAAGCGAAGCCAATTACGGATATTAATAAGCCATTTAACAAACAAATATAAGTTTCCTTTGTAATCACCCGCAAAGTATTTGATGAATTAATTTCACGATTACCAATCGCGCGCACAGTCACAGTCATGGCTTGTGTGCCTGCATTTCCCCCAATTGAAGCTACTATTGGCATGATGGTAGCAAGAGTAATTAATTTTGCAATTGTTTCATTAAATTGATTAATAACCAAGGAAGTTAGGCAAGCTGTGATTAAATTCATGAATAGCCACGGAAATCTACTTTTAGCAGTTACATATAAATTATAGAAAATATCACCATTATTAACGCCGCCAAGATTCAGGAAATCGCTTTCAGTTTGTTCCTCAATAATATAAAGCATATTATCGATGGATATGCTACCAACTAGTTTTCCTTGTTTGCTAATGACTGGCACAACAGTTAATGCATATTGTTTAAAAATAAATGCTAGCTCGTCTACTTTCATATAGGTATCTGCAACCATAAATTTACAATTCATTAAATCTGAAAGCGGTGTGTTCCTTGCGCATTTTAATAAAGTGCTAAGCAGCACAGTGCCAACAGGCTTGAATCGATTATCAACAATTATTGCTGCGTAAAAGTCTGAATTAATATTGCTTCGTCTAATGAAATCAATTGCTTGCCCTGCTGTCCAATGATATTTGAGTGATACAAAATCTTTTTCTAATATTCTTCCAGCTGTATCTTCTGGATACTTGAAACCTTCAATGATTTGCTGGCTTCTTTCTTGGCTTAATTGATCAATTATCAATTTTTTAAAATCTGGATTCAAAGCCTCAATAACTTCAATTGAATCTTCAATATCTAATTCATTAATGAGCTTAGCACTAATTTCAATGCCAAGTGCCTCGATGGCAGGCTGTTTATTACCATCATTTAAACAAGATAGCACATATGGATTTAAACGAGACGCTAAAGCTGGGAAAATAATTGGATAATCTCTGCGACTAGCATTATCCAGGAAATCTGCTAAATCAGCATAATGTAAATCAACTAGTAATAATACTGCATCTTCAAGTTGTTTATTATATATTAGGTGAGTGATATGCTCAAATTGTTGATCAATTTTATCTTGATGGTTTACCAAATCGGCATGCTGCATATTGTCTTGCGGAGCATTATTTCCCATAATATAAAACTGATTTATAAATTAAAGCATGGTGCGGCCGAGAAGATTTGAACTTCCACTCCTTATCAGAACAGCACCCTCAATGCTGCGCGTCTACCGTTTCGCCACGGCCGCTAAATCAAAAGATTCTTAAAATTCATTATATAGCAAATTTGGTAAAAAAATCAATTACTTCATGATGCTTGTCATTGATTAAAAACCTAATTGTTTGACAATCAAACTTTTATAGCTCTCCAAAATCGAATTATCCTTATGATTATTTATACAACTCGACATTTCTCCATCACATTTTTTTCTAATTAAAGAGTTTGCTTGATAAAAATTATTATTATTTAATTTAGCCATATCCAAAACAAGACCTGGAATAAATGCAATATCTAGAGACGAATATTTTGTAGTATCCCCAATTTCATAGTTGGCATTAATATTATAGAAAGTTTTGTAGTAATCTTTAATATCGCGCGTGAATCGAAGTTGA
>JAYUJO010000205.1:0-12938 GCA_043765215.1 Rickettsiales bacterium
AGTGATATTGAGGTATTAGAAGGCCTAGAACCTGTTCGTATGCGTCCAGGGATGTATATTGGTGGAACAGACGAAGATTCAATGCATCATCTGGTTTCAGAGGTATTGGATAATTCAATGGATGAGGCAGTTGCTGGGTTTGCCACACGAATTACTATTGAAATGAAAAGTGATGGATTTATTTCTATTAGCGATAATGGCCGCGGCATTCCAATAGATAACCATCCAAAATTTCCAGATAAATCTGCGTTAGAAGTTATTTTTACAACTTTGCATTCTGGTGGAAAATTCACCGATAAATCCTATCAAACTTCTGGAGGACTTCATGGAGTTGGTATTTCGGTTGTGAACGCTCTATCGGAGAATTTATGTGTTGAAGTTTTTAGAGATGGTATTACTTACACACAAAAATATTCAAAAGGTTTTCCTCAAACCACGCTTGAGCAATCACCGGCTCTAAAAAAGTTAAAAGGAACAAAAATCACTTTTATCCCTGATGCAGAAATTTTTGATAAAAATCTATCATTTAAGCCAAAAAAAATCTATGATTTAGCAAAATCAAAAGCATATTTATATAAAGGTGTTGAGATTCAGTGGAATTGTGCGCCAGAATTAATTAGTGCAAATGAAGTACCTGTAACTGATATTATTCATTTTCCTGGTGGTCTTCGTGAATATCTTGATTCTCAATTAAATAAAGAACAGATAATCGGAGAAGAAATTTTCTCTGGAAGCGCTGAAATTGCTCATGAAAATATTAAAGTAGAATGGTCTATTTGCTGGAATGAAAAAGAAAACTTTATAAAATCTTATTGCAATACTATACCAACTCCACTCGGTGGAACCCATGAGCAGGGCGTTCGGGCGGCATTAGCTCGGGCTGTTAAAATTTATGGTGAAATGACTAATCATAAAAAGGTGCTACAAATTACTGCTGATGATATTTTAGAATCAGCCTGCTTAATGCTGTCAATTTTCATTAAAAACCCAGTTTTTCAAGGGCAAACTAAAGAAAAATTAGTTTCAAATAATGTTGCAAAGCATGTAGAAAATGTTGTTAAAGATAATTTTGACCATTGGCTCAGTGGCAATAAAAAAGTGGCTGATAAAATTATTCAACATTTTATTGATAATGCTGAATATAGATTAAGTCGCAAAAATGAGCGTAATGTTAATCGCAAAACTGCAGTGCAAAAACTAAGATTGCCAGGAAAATTGGCCGATTGCACTAGTAACATTGCAACAGGCACAGAATTATTTTTAGTGGAAGGTGATTCAGCTGGTGGTTCTGCTAAACAAGCAAGAGATAGGTTCACTCAAGCGATACTTCCACTTCGTGGTAAAATTTTAAATGTTGCTAATGCTCCGCTGCATAAAATTCAGGCAAATCAAGAAATTCAAGATTTAGAAGTTGCGTTAAATTGTGGTTCGATGAATAACTACAAGGAAGAAAATTTGCGTTATGAAAAAATCATTATCATGACAGATGCTGATGTTGATGGGGCTCATATTGCTGCATTATTAATGACCTTTTTCTATTTGCGTATGCGAAAATTAGTAGAAAATAATCATTTATATCTAGCTCGTCCGCCATTATATCGACTCGTTAAAGGAAGCAAAACATATTACGCAGCCAATGAAGAGCAAAAAAATAAAATGGTTAAGGAGCTATCTAAGGATAGGAAAAAATTAGAGATAGGACGATTTAAAGGGCTTGGTGAAATGACGCCAGCTCAGCTCAAAGAGACCACAATGAATCCAAAAACTCGTATGTTATATAAGGTAAGTGTAGATGACCTTAAAAATATTGATATAATAGTCGATAATTTAATGGGTAAAAATCCAGAAAAAAGATTCCAGTTTATTCAAGAGCAAGCTACATTTAAAAAAAATGGTGAAATAGAAATATATGTTTAAAAATCTTACAGCGCAACTTTTGATAGTATCTTTTTTGTTATGTGCGAATATTGCACATGCTAAAGATGAGGCCAGAGATGAAACCAGAGATGTAGCTAAAATTGATAAAAATCCTGATAGTTATTATTTTAAACAATTTCAAGATGTTTTTCAGAGAATTGAAAAAGACTATATGCAAGTGCCCAATCGTCAGGAAATGACTGATGAAGCAATTAATGGTATGCTTCGATCACTTGATCCATATTCGGGTTATTTTGTGGATGAAGATCTAGAGTTTTTTATCACGCAAACAGATGGTGAATTTGGTGGCATTGGTGTTGAGATCATTTATGATAGCGGCGCTGTAAAAATTATTACGCCAATTGATGATTTACCTGCTTACAAAGCTGGAATTAAGGCTGGTGATTTTATCATTGGTGTTAACGGTCAACTTGTTTCGAACCTAGGTTTTAACAAAGCTGTAAAAGAAATGAGGGGCGCTCCTGGTACTAAATTGAACTTACTGGTAGTTAAGGAAGAAGAAAATGTCACTAAAGAAATTGAGTTGACTCGCGAAATTGTTAAAATAAAACCAGTTAAATATGAAATAGAGGAAGATGAAATAGGCGGTATTGGCTATGTCAGGCTTGTTGCATTTAATAATCAAACCTACACAGAGCTTAAGAAAGCGGTCGATGATATTGTTGCAAAACTTAAGAAAAAAAATAAAAAGCTTCAAGGCATTATTCTTGATGTTAGAAGCAATCCAGGTGGATTATTTGATCAAGCCGTTCAAGTTGCTGAATATTTCCTTGATAAAGGAACGATTGTTTCTGTTGAGGGAAGAAGTAAAAAAAGTAATAATTCAATATCTGCTGGAAGCTTTGTAGCCAAAGCGCCAAAAGTACCAATAGTTGTATTAATTAATTCTGGGACTGCATCGGCTGCTGAAATTGTAGCAGGCGCATTGCAGGATCATAAAAGAGCTATTATTATGGGAACAACATCCTTTGGTAAAGGCCTTGTGCAGACATTCACTCAGACAAATAAAAGAGCGGCAGTGAAATTAACAACTGCAAAATATTTTACTCCAAGTGGAAGATCCATTAATGCAAAGGGCATTGAACCCGATATATTTATTGAAAATGCAAAAGTTGAGTTTGCTAAAAAAGAAGAAAAAGAAAAAGCTTTTACAAGTTCATCTATAAAAAGTTATTTGAAAAAATATAATGTTGATGAAAAAATTGAGGAAAAAAAACCAGAAGAAGTTGTTAAGGAGCATAAAATATCTAATAAATATAAGGACGATTATCAATATGCGCGTGCATATGATTTAATTCGTGGTTTAATTGTAAGTGATTTAAAACTGAAAAATGATAAATAATCCCAAATTAAGATCAAAATTAAAGTTATATCTAATATGTGCAAATATTGTACTTGGGGTGATTTTATTATCAATGCTAATTTATTGGTTTGCTTTTGCCAAACCAGAGCAGTTGCATAAAGCAGAGAGTCTTAAGCATTATTATAGTTTTTCAATGGAGAATTTGCCATCGGAAATAAGCAATGAGATCAAACCAAATTACATGGCGCCGGTAAAGGCTGAAAATTCAATAATTGAGAATAAAGCTGAAGAACAGCACGTCGAGCATGATTCAACGACTAATCATGATGTTGATGCTAAACATATATCGGAAATAAATCAGGCAGAAAAACTTGATAAATTACTAGATCAAAGCGAACAAATTTTAATGAAATCCGATCATTTATTATCGGAGAATCATAAAATACAAAATCAGGAGCAAAAATTTACTGGAAAACCAAAAATTGCTATATTGGTAACTAATCTTGGCTTGAGTCGGAGACTGACTGAGCTTGCCATGACTCTGCCGACTGAATGTGGGCTTGGCTTTTTACCATACACTCAGAGTTTAAAGCCACTTCTTAATAAAGCGCAAATTAAAGGGCATGAAATATATTTGTATCTTCCTCTTCAAACTGAAAATATATCGGATAATCCTGGTAAATATGCTCTAATGAATAATTTAGCACCTGAAGAAAATGGGGCAAGACTCAATGCCATATTAAATTCGCATCGCAGCTATAACGGCGTATATTCTAGCTATAAAGAAGTTTTTACTGAAAATATTCAAGTTTCAGAAATGGTTTTTGATCAAATAAATGATAAAGGCCTACTATTTATTTTAGGTAAACCAATTTCACCTAATTTGCAAAGTAGTATGGCTAGATATAATAACATTATGTCTGCAAGTATTATTCTTGATATAAATCCAGATAGAGAAGCAATAACGAAACAGTTAAACGAACTAGCAAAACTTGCAAAAAAAAATGGTAGCGCTCTTGGATATGCTCAAGGATTTAGTTTAACTATTGAAATTGTCAGAGAATGGCTTAAAAATTTAGATAATAATGAATTAGAATTAGTACCAATTTCTTATTTGCTCAAGGAGAATAAATAATAATGGATAATAGGTTTGAGCAAAAAAGTCATATAACAGATTTGCCGTTTCGCCCAGGCGTTGGTATGATGATACTCGATAAACAAAATAGAATTTTTGTTGGTAAAAGAATTGACTCTAAGCTTAATGGCTGGCAAATGCCGCAAGGTGGAATTGATTTAGGCGAAACTCCAAGTGCTGCCGCGATGCGTGAAATGGAAGAGGAAATTGGCTGCAATAAAGGCAATATAATCGCAGAGAGTAAAAATTGGTATAGCTACCGAGTGCCAAATTTTCTCGTCCCTAAATTATGGGATGGTCAGTTTTGTGGTCAAAAACAAAAATGGTTTTTGATTCGTTTTACAGGGGATGATAGTGATATTGATATTAATACGGATTGTCCTGAATTCGACCAATGGAAATGGGTTCACTTTGATGATTTATTAATTGATATTATTCCATTCAAGCAAAAACTTTATAAACAAGTTATCAAAGAATTCCAAGATATGATAATTCAATTTTGATTCATAAATAATTGATAAACAAGTTAATATACATTAAGATACAATCAATTAACAATGGAAAAGGATGATGAATCAAGAAGAATTAGCAAAAATAAATCAAATAATTACTGAAGGAAAGATTAATGAATTAGATTCAGATGGCAATACGGCGTTAATGAACGCCTGCCGTTGTGAGAGGGTTGAAATAGTCAAACTTCTTCTTAATATAGAAAATTTAGATGTAAATGCAAAGAACAAGTTCGAAAATACAGTATTAATATATGCCTTTAGAAATGGTCATGTTGATATTTTAAATCTTTTGATTGATCATGGAGCAGAATTTATAGGCGATATAAAAAAATGGGAACAAAAAATTCAATATACTTTGAAAAGTGGTTTTACTATTAAAGGTCCTAATGAAGTTACAAATAAATATTTTGAATGTCTGAAGATATTAAGTAATCATTTTGAGCAAGTTGAAACTCTTATCATAGATATTGGCCAAAGGACTAAAATGCAAGAGTACTACAATAAGTTTGTTGCATATCTTAATGAAGGCAGAAAAAAAAGTGCATATAAAATAGAAGAGCACGAGAGTGAGTTCGCCCTTAATATTGAAGAAGAAGACGTTGATGTGCCAGCATTGGGCGATGATGCTGAGGATAATGGATGAAAACGCGTTAAATGTCATTGCCGCGCCTGCGGTAATCCACCTTGCAACACTATCTTTTTTTGAAATAGATTCGGAGCCTGCGCGAAAATGAGAGGTATTTTGTTATTTAAATAATTTGAGGCTGATAATATAATCTTAAGTTTTTCGTTTTTTTATTATAGTAAAAAATGTTAAAATATCGTATGTTCATTTTTAAAAAAGATAATTACTAAATATATGAAATTACAAGATTTTGATTTTGATCTACCACTCGAATTAATTGCTCAGCAGCCAGCTCATGAAAGGGATCATTCAAATTTACTTATTTCACAGAATGATGATTGCAAGATTATAAAATTTTATAGTTTATTAGATTATTTGCGACCAGGTGACCTATTAGTTTTTAATAATAGCCGTGTGATTAATGCAAAGCTCCTCTTAGAAAAAAATAATAATAAACCAATCAATTTGAATTTAAATAAGCCACTCAAAGGAAATATTTGGCTTGGATTTGTTCGTCCTGCTAAAAAAATCTCTGAAGGTGACATCTTTAATTTTAATGAGCATAAAATTCTAATTAGGAAAAAACTTGAATTTGGCGAAGTAGAAATCGAATTTATTTTGGATAATATAAGTGTTTTTGACTTTTTAGATCAATATGGTATGGTGCCGCTGCCTCAATATATAAAGCGAGAGAGCAAATTAAGCGAAGATGATTTGCGATATCAAAATATTTACAGTAAGCCACTAGGATCCGTTGCTAATGCAACTGCTGGTCTTCATTTTACAAAAAAATTAATGGAAGAAATGCAGGCAATGAAAATTGATACTGCCTTTGTCACTTTGCATGTGGGGGCTGGAACATTCTTGCCAGTTAAAACGGAAAACATTCAAGAGCATAAAATGCATTCAGAATGGTGCGAGGTTTCTGAAATGACAGCAGATAAAATCAATCTAGCTAAAAGTCAAAATCGAAGAGTAATAGTCATTGGCACAACCTCCATGCGAACTATTGAATCTTGTTCAGAAAACGGTGTAGTAATTCCTCAGTCAAAGGAAACTAATATTTTTATAAACCCTGGCTATCAATTTCAAATTGCTGATTTGATGCTGACGAATTTTCATTTACCAAAATCAACTTTATTTATGCTAGTTTGCGCTTTTGCTGGTATGGATAGAATGAAAGGACTTTATAAATATGCAATAGAGAATAAAATGCGTTTTTTTAGCTATGGCGATGCGATGCTAATTGAAAGATCAAAAAATTTTAAATAAGAGATATGGCTATGAAATTTGGTTTAAATATTACTAATACACATAAAAAAGCGAGAACAGGTGTCATTCAAACTGCGCATGGCCCCATTAAAACTCCAGCTTTCATGCCAGTTGGAACGCGTGCATCAGTCAAGGCCATGTTGCCAGACTCAGTGGCTAGCACTGATAGCGACATTGTGCTTGGAAATACTTATCATTTAATGTTAAAGCCTGGAGCAGACCGTATTGAAAAACTAGGTGGCCTTCGTAAATTCATGAATTGGCATGGTCCTGTCTTGACAGATTCAGGTGGTTTTCAGGTAATGTCTTTATCAAATTTAAGAAAAATTACTGAAAATGGGGTTGAGTTTAGATCGCATATCGATGGTAGCAAACATTTGTTGACTCCAGAATATTCAACAGAAATTCAGCATAAACTAGATAGCACCATAACTATGGCATTTGACGAGTGCACGCCATATTCTGCTACCTATGAGCAAGCTAAATTTTCGATGGAACTAACTTCTAGATGGGGAAAACGCTCACGCGATGCATTCATCAAACGTGATGGCTATGCTCAGTTTGGTATCATTCAAGGCAGCGTCTATGAAGACTTAAGAGCAAAATCGGCTCTTGATCTAATTGATTTAGATTTTGAAGGTTACGCAATTGGCGGCCTAGCAGTTGGCGAGGGACAACAGGAAATGTTCTCAGTATTAAATTATGCACCAGATTTATTGCCCATTGATAAACCACGATATTTAATGGGAGTTGGTAAGCCTGATGATATAATTGGCGCGGTTGAGCGCGGCGTTGATATGTTTGATTGCGTGATACCTACTCGCTCGGGTAGAAACGGTCAGGCTTTTACTAAATATGGCCCAGTTAATATCCGTAATAGCAAATTTGCTGATGATTCAGGGCCTTTAGAAACAGATTGCTTGTGCCCCGCTTGTCGCAATTACTCAAAAGCTTACCTACATCATACAGTCAAAGTTGGTGAAATTATTGGTATGATGTTGATGACTTGGCATAATATTCAATATTTTCAAGATTTAATGAAAAGAATTAGGCAATATATTAAAGATGGCAAAGATTTTGATTTTAAATATTGACATTTATTAGCTTTATTTTATTTTTATATAACTCAATATACGTTATCAGATCGATTCCCACTCTTGAGCGGGGAGTTAGTAGACCATGTTTTTTATAAATAGATCCTCGCTGATCGCTTAAGGAAGATAAGTTGGGCGATTAATATTACATTATTTAAGAGAACAACAATTGCTATCGTTTTGACTTAACCACACACTTAGATAACACCAAAATTTTAAATCAAACTTAAGCTTTTTCATTAACGTAAGGGCGGTCCTTATTTTCTAAATAATCGATAACTTTATAATTAGTTGAGGATACTTCAATATAATTAATGTAATCAAGAGAAGTGAAGTGGCCATTGATTTCTTTTTTCGTAAGCCGTGCATCTTCTATATTTTGCATATTAATATTGCTAGCATTAGCAATAGCGTGGATGACCTCCATAACATCAGCTAATTCTATAATTAAACTATCTGTTGAATTTGCTTTGGTTACTTCGTTTGCTTCTTCAATAATTTTATTTTTTAATTGTTCAATATATTGCTCATGAGTTAAAGGAGATGCGTTGATGATCACCCCCTCCCTTATCATTCTATTTTGCAATTTACTGCGAATTAATTTATTAAATTGATATCTTTTCATCTATAGTTTTTCTTTAATTAAATTAATGGTATTTTCAACGCCATATAATTTAAAGAATGAACCAAGGCGAGGCCCTTGAGTTTGACCAATTATAATTTGATATAATTCTTTAAAGAAATCACGTAAATTCTCATAATTTGCTTCCATACCAATTGTATATAATTTATTTTGTATTTCCTCGCTACTCTCATCATTTGAAACACAAGATAGCATTTGGACCACTTGATTTAATATATTTTTCTGAGCATCATTTGGCTCTAAATATTCTTTAGTGCTTTTAACGAAATCATTGTAATAAGTCACTGCATAACCAGTTAGATGATCTAAATAAGGAGCATTTTGAGGACTGGCATCTGGTGCATATTTTGAGATAAAACCCCATAATATTTTTTTATCATCTGGATTACAAATAGAGGCAAGGTTCAGTAATAAGCTAAAACTAATGCCATAAGTATTAATTTCAGGAACATCACCATTATGAATATGATAGGCTGGATTCATTAATTTTTTAGCATTATCAGTTTCTTCGTGATATTTTTTATTAAAAGTTAAATACTCATCAACGCATTTAGGTATAACATCAAAATAAAGACGTTTAGCTTTTGAGGGCGATTGATACATAAATAAACTAATGCTCTCGAGCGGCGCATAATGCATCCACTCATCAACGCTGATACTATTTCCTTTTGATTTTGAAATCTTGGCGCCATCTTCATCTAGAAATAATTCATAGAAAAACTGTACTGGAGCTTTGCCATCCAAAGTTTGACAAATCTTGCTATATAGATCAGCATTTGGTTGGTGATCTTTGCCATACATTTCATAATCAACATCTAAAGCTGACCAGCGCATGCCAAAATCTGGTTTCCATTGAAGCTTGCAATGCCCACCAGTTACTGGAACTTCAATGAGCTCTCCATTTTCATCGCGATAAGATACGCTTTTATTTTCTAAACTAACTTTTTCTATTGGAACTTGCAATACCGCTCCAGTTTTAGGGCATAGTGGCATAAATGGGGAATAAGTTTTGCGACGCTCTTCGCCAAGAGTAGGCAGCATTAAATTCATTATAGCGTCATATTTTTCAATAACTCTGATCATCATGTGATCAAATTGACCTGATTTATAGCATTCAGTGGCGCTCATGAAATTATATTCAAAGCCAAAGCGATCTAGAAATGAGCGCAATTTTGCATTCATATAGTGACCAAAGCTTGCTTCTTCTCCAAATGGATCTGGAACGCTAGTTAATGGCATCCCTAAATTCTCAGCAATCATTTCCTTATTAGGTAGATTCTCTGGAACCTTTCTTAGGCCATCCATATCATCTGAAAAACAAATTAACTTAGTTGGAATATCATACATTTTTTTAAATGCTTCACGAACCATGGTAGTCCTAGTCACTTCGCCAAAAGTGCCAATATGGGGAAGTCCTGATGGGCCGTAACCCGTTTCAAACAGAACAAAGCCTTTTTCTGGAGTTTTGCCACCAATATAGTTGTATATTTTCTTAGCTTCAATAAAAGGCCATGCATTAGAATTAGTAAAATCGTCAAAATTTATTGTCATAATATAAATGTGGGTTTAAGATAAGAATAATTACATATAATATTATTATAACTGGGCTATGTCAACGAGCTTAAAAAAACTACATATATTCATTTTATTAATAGCAATAACAAGTCTGATTTCAGCCTATTTTGTCGAATATGTTATGGCTCTTGCTGCCTGCCCCTTATGTATCTATCAACGCTTTCCATATTTATTATTAATAATGATTTCAATAATTGGCTTAAATGGCGATCGATCTTTAAAAAAATATTATATAATTACATTTCTCATTTCTATATTAATAGCATCCTACCATACAGGAATTGAGAGAGGTATTTTTGAATTATCAGTTTTTTGCAAACCATTAGTCAGCATTAGTGATAGTTTTTCAATAATGGATTTTAAAAATTTATTATACAATGAAAATATTGGCATGTGTAATAAGCCGGCCTTAATGATATTCGGCTTTTCCATGGCTGAATGGAATTTATGCTTAAATATCATTTTTTTATTTTCTATAATTTTTATTAAAATAAAGCGTGAGTAAATCATATGCCTAGACCCTATTTTGATAGTAATGATAAAATTGAAGAAATCATGCGAGTTAATCATGCCGGTGAGTTTGGTGCTCAAAAAATATATTATGGCCAGCTGAAATTTACCAAAAATATAAAAGATAAAATCATTATTAAGGAAATGCTTGAGCAAGAGCTTGAGCATTTACATTTTTTTGAAAATGAAATTAAACATAAACAATTAAGGCCAACATTATTGCTGCCAATGTGGGATATATTTGGCTATATGCTTGGAGCTGTTAGTGGAATTCTTGGTAATAGAGCAGCTATGGTGGTCACTGAGAGTGTTGAAGAAGTGATTATTGAGCATTATCAAGAGCAAATTGATCATTTATCTGTTCATGATAAAACAAACCCATTACTTGGGAAAATAATCAAGTTTCAAAGCGACGAAGCAGAGCATATTGAAATTGCAGTGAAAAATGATAGTAGGAAGAGCATGCTGCGCTCACCAATTAGTAAATTGGTTCAAGCTGTTTGCCACAGCGCTATTATGTTATCAAAAAAATTGTAAGGAAAATATAATGCGTCTATTATTCATGCGTCATGCGGAAACTGAAATTAATCATCTCAAAAGTGATATTAATCGCGATCTTACTCTTGAAGGAATTGCTCAAGCAGGCAGAGCTGCATCTTTTCTGACAAAGCATAAAATTGATAAAATCATAGTATCGTTTGTTAAAAGAACGATTCAGACAATAGATATTTTGCAAGAAATAAATGAAATTAGCAATGTAGAAATTGTTTCGGAACTCTATGAAGGCAGGGAAGATGATGTTATAAATTTGCTACAGACGCAAGATAAAATTAGTCAAAATATCCTAGTCATTGGCCATAATCCAACAATATTTTTGACCATATTAGAGTTGATTGATCCAAGCACTAAAGAGTATGAAATGCTTGTGCAGTCAGCCATGACTCCAGCCAAAATTATTATTATTGATTTTCCGATATTAAATGACTGGCAGGATTTAAGAGCAAATGCAGGCAATATAATAGAAATCTTTACAGCTTGAACTAATATTTAGCATCTGTATAATTATAAATAAATCATAATTAATTAACGGATATTAAACTATGTCATTAGATGAAAAAACATGCATTACTCCAAATATTGACTCAACAGATAATTTATATCTAGGTTTAACTCCTTATTTATTTTACAGAAAATATATATACTTAATGCGTGACGATATTTCTGATGAAACTTCTAAAAAAATTGCACAAATTTTTAAAGAGGCGCCAGGAGAATATATAAATTACTCTTTAAATGAGAGTTTTTTAAATAAGGCAATACAAATAAATGATCAATTACTAATCGATGCTTTATTAAATCATTCAAATATTGATATTAACAAATTAAGCGCTGCTAGTTGTTTAACTAATCTATCTGCCTTACATACGGCTGCTAGTGAAATCGGCAAAACAGCAATTATAACATCACTCCTTCAGCATCCAGATATTAATATTAACGCTCAAAATATTGATAGCGAAACAGCTCTGCATATTGCTTGTGAGAATGCTAATTTAGAGGCCATAAAATTACTATTAGATCGCTCTGAGATTAATACAAATCTAAGCACTTACATGGGCAAATTACCTGGAGAATATTTTACAAAATCTATTACCGATACGCAAAAAGAAGAAGTCATAAAATTGCTCAATTGCCAAGAATATTCTCAATACCCAGGCTGCCTCGAAGAAGCAAATTATAATTTCAATAATACCTTCTCTGACCCATTTTCAGGCATTGAGGATATTCAAATAACTGGCGGTGATTTAAGCGATGGTCCCACTAATTCCTGCAATATAATGTAGTGAATTATTAATTTAATTAATCTCTTAACTATTCATATTATTGGCGGATATTGAAATAACGAGCTTACTAACTAATATATTACAACACTAAAAGAATATTAATCAAAATCACAAGAGCTATCAAAAGAAAAAATTTAAATTACATATTGACTGAATTAAATCAATGTTTTACATTGTAATAATATTAACTTAATATTAAATAAAAAAATGACAATAGAGCATAAAAGAAGCGAAGTACCAAATGCTGATGATTTAACACCAGTTAATAATTTATATCAAGGGCTTACGCCGCAAGAATTTTATGAAAATTATAGTAATTTAATTCGACAAGATATATATACAAGACTTTTTATTGAACGCGTTAAAACTTCAGAAAAAATTGCAGAAATATTGGCTCAAGCTCCAGCTTCGCATTTAAATTATGGTAATTTATTAATAAAAGCAATTGAGGAAAATGATGAAATAGTGTTTATCGCATTATTGAATCATA
>JAYUJO010000206.1:0-1698 GCA_043765215.1 Rickettsiales bacterium
AAACGTAAAACTTTAGCTGCAGCAATTTCCGTTATAATGTTTTCGATGATTGGG
The DNA here is from genome assembly GCA_043765215.1 of Rickettsiales bacterium. Classification (GTDB taxonomy): domain Bacteria; phylum Pseudomonadota; class Alphaproteobacteria; order Rickettsiales; family Rickettsiaceae; genus Megaera_A. The sequence continues at coordinate 55 of JAYUJO010000206.1, forward strand.
TTGCCACCTTTTGCGGGCTTTATTGGTAAATACTATGTATTTTACAATGCAATATTGCAAGGCGAAATTATCTTAGCTGTAATTGGAGTTGTATCTAGCGTAATTGCTGCTTTTTATTATTTGAAAGTTATAAAATATATGTATTTTATGGAAAGCACAGAAACGATTAACTTAATTTCAACCAAAAGAGGATTGTGGTTTGTAACAATTATTTCGATTGCTTTTATAATTTTCTTCTGTACATTTGCGAATAATTACATTGGACAATAAAAAAAATATGAAATTAAACTGGCTTGAAAATTATAATTTATTTAATTTCGAGACAGTTGATAGCACGAATTCAGAAGCGCTTCGCCTAGCTAAAAAAAGATATACTGAAAATTGCGTTATAACTGCAGTTGAGCAAACTGGAGGTCGCGCTAGCAAGGGTAGAGATTGGATTTCAACTTCAAGAAATTTACATATAAGTATTTTGCTAAATAGCTCCTTAAATATTAAAAGACATTCGGAACTTTCCTTTTTATCAGCAAATGCACTATATAAAACAATCAAAAAATTTATTAATAAAAATAAGATCAAAGCTAACATTAAATTAAAATGGCCTAATGATATTTTGATTAATGAAAAGAAAACAGCTGGTATTTTGGTGGAATCAATTTCATTTGAGAAAAAAAATTATGCAATTATTGGCATAGGAGTGAATTTAATTGATTCACCATCCAAGAATAATTTGTATCCGACTACTAGTTTATTAAAAGAAGGGATTATATTGCAAGATGCTAATGAATTCCTAGAGATTTTAATGATTCAATTTAATAAATTATATTATCAATGGATTATTGATGGTAATTTTATTGAAACTCGAGCTCAGTGGCTCAAATATGCGTATAGATTAAATAAAAAGATAGTTATTAATGATGGCGCAAACATAATGTCTGGTATATTCAAAGATATTGATATAAACGGAGCTATTATTTTACAACTAGATGATGGCCAAATTTTCCATTTTCTTGCAGGAGATGTCCTTGCTGATAATATAATTAATAATAGATAAACTAAAATGAATATTTCTATTATATTAGTTGAAACCCAAATGGGAGAAAATATTGGGGCCAGTGCAAGAGCTATGAAAAATTTTGGCATATCGGATTTGCGCCTTGTGAAACCAAGAGATGGCTGGCCAAATATAAAAGCTCAGAATATGTCAGTTGGAGCTATTGATATTATAGATAATGTTCAAGTTTATGATTCTATTGTTGATGCAATTCAGGATCTTGAATATATTTACGCAGCCACTGCTGCCCCTCGTGATATTAATAAGGAATATGTTTTATCTCGAGATTTAGCCGATAATATAAAATCAAAGAACAAAGTGGGTATAATGTTTGGTCGGGAGAGTTCTGGTCTTAATAATGAGGAAATATCATATGCTAATAAAATTTTAACAATCGACACTGTTAAAAGTTTTTCATCATTAAATATCGCTCATTCAGTTGCAATCATCGCTAATGAAATATTTCAAAGTCAAAAGCAAATTAGAGATGATCTAGAATCTAAATCACAACTTGCTAAAAATGAGGATGTGCAATATTTTTATGAGCATTTATTTAATGAACTAGATGATAAAAATTTCTTTAAAACTAA
>JAYUJO010000207.1:0-1682 GCA_043765215.1 Rickettsiales bacterium
GAACAAACTAGATGTTATAAATAAAAAGCTCATATATTTATCTAGCAATCATATAACAGTTAAAATGCCAACTTGTTCAATTAGAAAAATTTACTATGAAGTAAAATATCTCAGTTCATTAGCAAACAAACAAATTGAAGAATTAAAGCTAGGCATGGATTATATTTTGTTATATTCTGAGAATTGTGCAAAAACACTATTAAAACTACATATAGAAAATGATTTAATAAATTTTCTAACTGATACTACTATTATTGCTATTAGTTTAAAAGTAGGAACAATTTTTGAAAAATATTGTAGAAAAATAATTATAGCTGATAATTCAAGTGAAATGCTTAAAATTTTATTAAATAGATCACAATGTTAAATAAAGATAAAACTAAAATTGAAAAAAATGAAAGCAAGCGTGTTAAAAAACTTAGCTGGTTAATTCTAATATTTATGATAATTATTATAATTATTATTCAGGCTTTTCAATATTTAAATCAGGAATATATATTAAGTTTAAAAGACTCTGAAATTTCGCAAGATGAATTAAAAATTGTTGAAAAAGTTGATGAAGAAAAATTAAATAATGAAATAGATTTAACCCAAGAGCATTTAAGTACACCTAAAAGTTTAGATAAGATTGAAACTATAACTAATCATTTTTTAGTTGAAACTAATGCTTCCAATAATTTAGAAAAATTAAATCAATATAGACTATTCTTAGCTAATGCAGCAAAAATAATTAATAAGTTTGATCATAATGAAAACTATGGGGCCGAATTAAATATTTTTAATCAAATAGAGCATCCACATAAGATTAAATATATGTTATATATGCTGATCAAATATAATAATCAATTATCAGTGCAGCGCACCACAAAAGAAGAAATTACTTATTTTTTAAATAATAGTTTTTTATCTAAATTATTTAGAATTACTAAAATTCCTTCAAACAACAATAAAAATATTGAATTAAAAAATCAAATTTTGGATAAAATGGAAATGTTTTCTGATTATATTTATTCAATTGAATTACAAAATAAGTTTTTAAATAAATAATATCAATAATTTATGGCTAAAATATAATGTTTAAATTTTTAATTATCTGTATTTTTTTCTTATCTTGCTATATAGGATTTATATTTTTGGGTGACTATGACTGCTCAATAAATTTAAGAGTTTATAATTATCAAATAGAGACTACTTTATTTGTTTTTCTTTCTGCTTTTATTATTAGCCAAATTATATTATCAATATTTCTTAAAACAGTTTTCTTTTTATTAAATTTACCTAGCATAATAAGAAAAAAATTACAAAGAAGAAAGTTAGAAAACATAAATCAAAAACTATTGCAAATAACTGCCAATCTTTTAATGGATAATAGAAATCAATCTATACAGGAAATCAAAAGCTTAAAAGGGGATTTGGATAAAGATAACCTAGACATATTCAATATTATTATGGCTGAATCTGAAGTAAGTTTTGATAAAAAAATTGAATATTACAGAAAACTAACTGATAAGAAAAAATTTAGTAGTTTTGCTAACAAAAAATTAGCTGAAATTTTTTATCAGGAAGGGCATCATATTCAAGCAGAGGAATTTGCACTTAAATCATTTAATGAGAATGATGCAGATCCAGATACTATGTTGATTTTAATTAAAATTTATGTTGCTTTAAATCTGTGGCCAAAA
>JAYUJO010000208.1:0-4520 GCA_043765215.1 Rickettsiales bacterium
TGGAGCTGAAGTCATAAGTTTCCTAAAATTATGGTTAGTTCTTCCTTCAACAATCATTTTTACAATTATATATGTTAAGTTGAGTAACAAATTTGAAAATGAACGTTTATTTTACATAATCATCTCTTTTTTTCTACTTTTTTTCGTAATATTTACCTATGTTTTGTTTCCATATCAGCAGATAATTCATCCTAGCGATGAGACTATAAATTATCTATTAACTTTATATCCTAATTTAAAGTGGTTTATCAAAATATTGGGTAAATGGAGTTACGCTCTAATGTATATATTTTGTGAATTATGGAGTGTAGTCATTATCAACCTACTTTTTTGGCAGTTTGCTAATCATATATTTGATACAAAATCGGCTAAAAGATTTTATCCACTTCTAGGAGTTATTGGTAATTTTGGATTAATTATTGCCGGCAATGTATTAGTTAGTTTTTCAGATTTATCGGGAATAGTTGATCGTAATATCCTTGATTCATATATCAATAACATAAGTTTTCAGTCTGAGATAGTTTTTCGTCCTATAATGAATTCAATAATATTTTCAGGGTTAATGGTCATTTTTTTATATGCTTATATAAATAATTATGTGCTTAGAAACATTATCATGAAAAAAAAAGATTCTACTTTATCTAAAACTAAAACATCATTATCAGTAAAAGAAAGCTTTAACTTATTGATTAAATCTAAATATATAGGTCATATAGTTTTATTAGTATTATGCTACGGTTTGGTAATTAATATATTAGAAGGACCATGGAAATCTAAGGTGAAGGAGTTATACCCTAATACTATTGATTATATTAATTTCATGGGTAAATTTAATATTTGGATGGGGACATCTTGCGTTATTTTTACTTTTGTTGGCAGTAATATATTAAGAAAATTTTCTTGGAAATTATCAGCTTTAATAACACCCTATATGATCAGCTTCACTGGCTTAATATTTTTTGCATTTGTCATTTTTGCTGATCAATTAAATTTTGAGTCATTTAATCCAATATATTTTGCTGTGCTGATTGGCGCGGCGCAAAACATATTGAGTAAATCGACTAAATATTCATTATTTGATTCTACAAAAGAAATGGCTTATATTCCCCTGCCACTAGAACTTAAAACTAAGGGCAAAGCGGCAGTTGAGGTAATGGGGCTTAAATTTGGTAAATCCCTTGGAGCTTTTATTCAATCATTTATATTCATTCTCATGCCTCTAGCTACATTTGATTCAATTGCAATATATTTAGCAGTTGTTTTTGTAATAATAGTAGCCGTATGGATTTGGAATGTGGTAATACTAAACGAGGAATATATTAAGCTTAAGGGAAATGACGATGATGAGGCTGATTAAATATTTGTTAATAATACCAATTGTGATAATTTTATTAATTATAGGAATTTGGTTTTATATTACTTATAGTATTTCTTCTGATTTAAATGCTCAATATGCAGGTAAAAAACTCTCTGTTAAAAACTTTGATAAATCTGATTACTTCATAACGCTTAAAAATATTGCTCCTACAGGTTTTCCCTATAAAATTTCATGGGATATTAATGGCTGGCAGGAAGAAAGTAGAACTTCCCAAATATCTTATTTATCACCAATTAAATTTGGCTATGATTTGATTAAGCAGCAAATATTCATTAATTATGATGGAGATATTATATCAAATTATAAACCTATTTCACATGGCTTTGGAGCACGCCTTAATATTGAAAAATATCAAATTAATATTGATATGCCATTAAGTAGAAAGTTATTGGAAGAAATAAAAACTATATCTAATCCAATTCAGATATTAAATCACTTTAAAAATATAGTTATCTCAAGCGGCAGGGTGCAAATCTTTGACTTAAATAATAACGAAAAATTTTTTGAAAAAGAATTTGAGCATATTAATATATCTTTTACGCCAATTAAACAATATGAAAATCTAAATGATTTAATCAATAATATTCCACAGCAATATTTAGTTAATTACTCAGTTAAAACTTTGCCAAGTGTTGCAAAACCAAGAATCTTGCCAGTTAGTTTATTTTATGGTTTCTATATGGCTCCAGCAGATTGTGATTTACGTATTCAAGCTGAAATAAAAACTAAAAACAGTAAAGTCATAGATTTTATGAATAATTATGAGGTAAGAGCTAAAATTTCAGGTAATTCAAAATATTTTGAATCTAAAAATATAGATTTTTATTATCAAACTAATAAAATTGAAAATTATAATAATATTGATATTTCTTCAAACATAAAGGTTAAACCTGGTTTTTTTGACCAATTATTTATTAACTATGATCTTTATTCTAAATCAATAATTGACAATAATTTTGGAATAATTATTGATGGAGAATTTCGATATATTATTCAAAATAAAGAATTATTTAAATTTGATCAAATTGAAAATACAAATTTAGATTTTGCATTAAAAATGGATTTTAAAAGGGATCATAATAAAACATTATTAAATATAAATGATTTAAGTATTTTCAGTGAAAATTCAGGATTTAAAATTGTTCATAATATGGAGTCAAATTTTGGATATAATAATCAAATAGTTATTAATGGTGATTTATTTATAAAAAATTATCCAGATGTAATAGATTTTACCTCATCATATATATATAGATTTGGTAAATATAGAATATTAAATGATCAAGCTCGAAGCTTATATTCCGAAGTTAACAAAACATTTTTTAAAGATATTTCAGATCACCCAAAATCAATTTCTAATGACTTAAGTTTTAATTATAAATTTGATTCAACTAAATTAGATGAAAATATGTTTGGCAACGTTAAAATGATTATTATACCAAAATTATACAGCTTAATGGTTTATCAAAAACTTTTTGATAAAGTAGGTCATGGTGGTGATGTATTGAACAGAATGAGAAGAATTTTACCGCACATAGATGGTAATGAGCCGCTTCTTAATAAAATTTTGCCAAAAATTTCTAATCAAAATATAGATGCTGATAAAATTAAGCAAAAAATTGATAAAGTCATACCTAAAGAAACACAGAATGTTATTAAAAACCTTTTACATAAGAAGAAAAAATAGCTTATAACAACAAAATAAAATATATTATCATAAACATTTTAAAATGAGAGCAATATTTGGACTTAATTAAGGAAATTCATCAATATTTAGCTGATGATATAGTAGCAATTAACGATACTATAATAGATAGTCTTGCCGTAGAAGAAGAGCTTATATCGATCATTAGCAATCATTTGTCTAATGCGGGTGGTAAACGAATTAGGCCAATTCTGACTATTCTTTGTGCTAAAATGTTTGAGTATGAAGGAGGATCAGCAATAAAGTTGGCAACTGCTATTGAGTTTATCCATATGGCCACGTTGCTGCATGATGATGTTGTTGATGGTAGCAAAATGAGACGTTTTCTACCAACAGCAAATACAGTTTGGGGCAGTAAAGCTAGTATTTTAGTGGGTGATTTTTTATTCAGCCAATCTTTTAAGCTAATTGTTTCAACACAGCTTCTATCATGTCTTGAAGTTCTCTCTAGTGCATCAGCTATTATTGCAGAAGGAGAGGTGGCACAACTTACGAAACTAGAGCAAAAGAAAATAATTACTGAAGATGAATATTTCAAAGTTATTAATGCCAAGACGGCTGAATTATTTAGTGCTTCATGTGTGGTAGGTGCTATTGTTTCAGGTAAATTGCAAGCAGAATTTGCCTTAAAAGAATTTGGTTTATTATTAGGCAATATTTTCCAAATAGCTGATGATTCATTAGATTATTTTAGTAATAGAGATATAGTGGGCAAAAATATAGGCGATGATTTCTATGAAGGGAAAGTTACTCTGCCATTAATATATTTGTATCAAAAATTAATCGAGAAAGATCAGCAAAAATTAGACATAATGCTTGTTGCGGATTTGCGCTCAATAGCGGATTTTGAGTGGGTAAAAGAAAAAATGATTAATCTAAATATACAAAAAATAATTATAAATAAGATTGATAAAATTAAAGAAAAAGCAGATAATATTCTTAACAGCGTTGATGCTGGTGATAATAAACCAAAAGAATATTTATTAAAACTTTTAGAGTTTGCAGCAAAGAGAACATATTAAAAAAAATATATGAACCTAATCGAAAACAAAAAACATAATTTAGTTAAAATTTGGTTGGCTATAATGTGTTGTTTAGTCATTATGATGGTTTTTATTGGTGGCCTTACGCGCTTAACAGATTCTGGTTTATCCATAACTGAGTGGAAACCAGTATCTGGTATTATTCCTCCAATATCTGAACTTGATTGGTTAAATGAATTTGACAAATATCAGCAATCTCCTGAATATATTAAAATTAATTCTGGCATGAATATTTCTGAATTTAAGTTTATTTTCATCATGGAATTTGTTCATAGAATAGCAGCTAGAGTAACTGGTTTAGCATATATCATCGGGATGACATATTTTATTGCTTTTGATTATATTAAATTTAAAAAATCTGGAATTTATTTTTTTGGTTTGTTTTTATTTGCAT
>JAYUJO010000209.1:0-1676 GCA_043765215.1 Rickettsiales bacterium
TTTAGTATTTTGCAAAAACTCATCAGGACCACTATTTTGATCTAAAATAAGTAGTAACTCTCTAATCCAGGTATATTTTTTGCCGTCAGCATGGTCATCATGTTTTTGTTTATAACGCCAGTGAGCAGCAACTCCAAGCTCTGCTACTTCATGCATCTGAATTGTGCGTATTTGAATCTCAATTTTTTGTCCCAATGGAACAATTACGACCGTATGCAATGATTGATAGCCATTATTTTTGGGAGTACTGATGAAATCTTGAAAACTATCAGGCACCATTTTATATTTATTGTGAATAATTCCAAGCACTTTATAGCAATCTTCAACAAAATTAACCACAATTCTAAAAGCCACAATGTCTGAGAGCTGATCAAGGCCAACATTTTTTTGCGCCATTTTCATCCAAGTGGAGTAAGGCGTTTTTCTGCGTCCATAAACATCAGCCTTAGTATCTTTATCATTAATAGTATTTTTAATTTCTTCAACTATTTGTTCAATGAAATTTTCCTTACCATCTTCAATTCCTTTAAATTTATTTAATATTGTTGCTCGAGCTTCTGGATGAAGAATTTCAAAACAAATATCTTGTAATTCGACTTTAATCTGTTGCACTCCTATTCTTTCAGCAAGTGGAGCATATATTTCCATGGTTTCTTGAGCTATTCGTACTTTTTTTTCAGGTTTTTTTATAAAATTAATTGTCCGCATATTATGTAATCGATCAGCGAGTTTAATTAGTAAAACTCTAATATCATCACTCATCGCTAATAATAATTTGCGAAAATTCTCAGCTTGCCTAACATTATCCGCTTTGAATTCAATTTTATTTAACTTGGTGACCCCATCAACTAGTTTAGCAATTTCTTTACTAAAATGTTTTTCAATATCTTCAATTGTTAAGTCAGTATCTTCAATTGTGTCATGCAATATAGCTGTAACAATCGAATCAGAATCAAGTCTCATTTGAGCAATAATTTCTCCAACTTGCAGTGGATGATAGTAATAAGGCTCGCCCGATGCTCTTTTTTGAGTTCCATGATATTTAACTGCAAATTCAATTGCTTTTTTAATCATTACTTCATCTATTTTAACGCCATATGATTTATATTTATCAATTACATCTTGGTGATTCACTACGTATTCTCTTAATTTTTTTCTATATAAATAAAATTATATTCATTTATTTTAACATAGCCAAGTTTATTGACAATAAATTAGAAAAAAGAAATTGTTATAAAATCTATTTTTTAAATTGAATCCTGAAAAAGATTAAGCTAAAAAATATACAACGCATTCAATTATTGATTGCTGAATTTAAATTGGAAAAAATATTATGGCAGAATGTAGATTAAAGAACGGTCAAGAAGCATCGTTAATCGAAGCTGAGAGAATTTTTCAAATAATTTTAAAATTATCTGATAATAAAGAAAATGATGTCTCTAAAGAGATAAATAATAATTTTTTACTTAAAAATTTATATTCAAGAATAAAAGATGAATCTCATTCAATGCCCTTGTTGAAAGAATTCGATTTAATCAGACTAAAATTACTTCCTAAAACAGGTCCTACAACTCAAGAAACTAAAGACATTATCTTATCTTGTTTATTTCTTGATAGAGATTATATCCATGTACAAAATCCAATTGATATCGAAAATATAGAAATTATAGCTAGTG
>JAYUJO010000210.1:0-4474 GCA_043765215.1 Rickettsiales bacterium
TAGGTTTAAACTTGCATCCTATCATCAATTAAAAGTTTCTTCTATCTATTTATTCTCTCTCTTCATTCCTTTCTCTTATATCGAACTCAGGTTAAATAACAATAATAATAGAAATTATCCACAAGATAAAATTTTACAATTTACTCAAATTACTGCCGAATTTTTGGCAAATTGTCTTAATATATCAATTTCTAACAATCTTAATATTACAAATGATGATTTAAAAGAAAAGTTAACTGCAGATGATTTTAAGAATTTAGCTAGTCATATATGGAGTTTAAAAAATACTAATTTTAATATTAATGCATTATATAAAATTCAAGAATCCGATTTCAACGCTAATTTACATTATGGAATTAATGAGCATGATATAAATTTATCTTTTAATAGCAAAAATTTTGATTTTTACACTGGAACTTTAACATTGTCAAATCCTGAGAAATTAATTAATGCACAAACCCAATTTGTGCGTGATGTTACTTTACCAATATTGAAAAAAACTAATAATAGTGAGCTAAAATTAGCTATTTTCCAGCATTATATATCTAATATTGAAAATAATGGATTAGATGCTTTAATGGTTTTTGATAAAAATCCAATACCAAATATGGGTAATAAATTTGAAACTGATTTTAGCATTGATCCAAGAGGAAATGATTTTAAAATTAATGATAAACCATATTTTGAGTTTATTACTAATGAGAAAATAATTAAGTTTTTTGATGGATTTAATGTTGAGCCTGATTTAAATGATTCTCAAACTAGTGAAATTTTTCATAAGGAGTCTGTTTATACAAATCCACAAGAATAAGCTAAGCGCTTATACTTAAAATGACAAAATATTTAATATACACAAAATTACATAAATTATATAAATTTAATAAAATAGAAAAATTATGAATTTAGAAGAATTATATAGAGCTTTAATCAAAGCATGCGAAGAAGGAGATATTAAAACTGTTGTACAACTTCTTAGTATAAGAGTTGTAAATGTGAATATTGAAATGCATGACAAATTCCCATTAAAAAGTGCTTGCGAAAAAAATCATATTGAACTGGTTAAGATTCTTCTTAATGAAAAAAATATAGATGTAAATAAGCAGGTTAAGAATGGTGATACAGCATTAAGTTCAGCCTGCAATAGGGGGAATGTTGAAATTGTTAAGCTTTTAATTGATAAAGGAGTAAAATTTAAAGGCAGTTTTAATTTATGGAACGCGACGCTTCAACTGACAGTAAAATCAGGATCTAAATTAGAAGATGATCCAACAACTACAAATAAATATTTTGAATGTATCAAAATATTAAGTAATAATTTCCCTCAAGTCGAAGAAATTGTTGAAAAATTTAATCAAGATCCGCAGATGAAAGAGGCTTATAATAAATGTATATCATATTGCCAGGCAAGCAGTAAAAAAAGTGCACGTAGCACAGTCGATGAAAGTGATTTTGGTAAATCTATGGAAGGTGAATTTAAAGATTTACCTTGTGAAGAAGACTTAACTCAGGAAGATGATCTGCTGTTATCAGGACATCATGCAGAAGATTGTTAAATTTTAGGCAAAAAATATTTGTTAATTGCCATTCCCGTGAAAACGGGAATCTACTTTCTTGGACTTCTTCCCTAAATATGGATCCCCGCGCATCGCGCAGTAAGATAGATTAACAATCGATATAATTAAATTGATTGCTACGTTTGCGCGCAGAAGATGTTGGTATTTTTAGAAATTCTCTATATTTCGCCACGGTTCTGCGAGCAATGCTAATATTGAATTTGGTTAGTTGCTCGGCAATATCATCATCGGATAAAACATTGCTTGGCTCCTCGCTAGCAATTATTTGCTTCATGATTTCTTTAACTTTAGTACTAGATACATTGTCACTTGATGATCTTGAAGTATTAATGCTTGATGAGAAAAAATATTTTAATTCAAAAATACCACTAGGTGTGGCGATGTATTTATTGGCAGTAGAGCGACTGACGGTGCTTTCATTAAATTCAGTTTTTACTGCAATGTCGTTTAAAGTGAGTGGTTTAAAATACATTACTCCTTTAGTAAAAAAATCAATTTGCTCTTCAACAATGGCTCCAGCAATCCGCAATATAGTATTATTTCGCTGTTGAATGCTTTTGACGATAGCATTTGCTGCTTCTATTTCAGTTTTAACAAAGTTCTTCTCGTTATCATTATGAATTTTGGTTTTAACAATGGCGTAATATTCATTATTAACACGCAGGCGTGGCACGGATTCAGGATTAGTCTCGAGTTTAGCAAAACCTCGATCATCAAAAGTTAAAACAACATCAGGTATTTTAAAACTAGTTTGTTCAACGAAAAAACCATTAGTAGGTTTTGGATTGAGCAACTTAATTTGCTTGATTAAATTACCAATATTGCCGATATCAACTTGACAAATTTTTGATAATTTTTTAAAGTCACCATTGGCAATAAGATCAATATTCTGAACCATCATTAATAATGCTTGATCGACATTCTCATGATCAGCTAATTGAAGTAGCAAACATTCTTTTAGGTCGCGCGCAAATACTCCGGCTGGATCAAAAGTTTGCAAATTTTTTAGAACTCTTAGCACTAATTCAGAATCACATTTTAAAATGTCAGCTGCTTGATCTATTGTAATATTTAAATAACCACTATTTTGCAATGAGTCTAGTAAGAAATAAGCGATAATTTTTTCTCTAGGGTCATCAAGTGATAATTCTATTTGCTCGGTTATATGCTCTTTGAGCGATTTCTCACTAGCTATATTGGATAAAAAATCTTGGTTTGAATATGAATTACTACCAGAATTATTGGCAGATGAAATTTTATCTATATTTTTTTTAATTACGCTATCGGTAGTAATTTTATCATCTTCAATAAATGGATTCTTACCGAGTTCAAGCATCGCAAAATTTGCCAGTTCCACATTCGACATTTGTAAAATGGAGAGGCTTTGATGCATTGAAGAAGTCATGGTTAGTGACGTCTTCTGCTGAATGGACTGTATCTGTTTTTGCATAATTCATTTTAAATAAATCTAGTTAACACCATAATGTACAAGCTTTGCTTATCTATAATTAGCAACAGTTAAATAAATCTAGTTTTCAGTAAAATTTGGTTTATTATAACATGCATTATGTTAATTTATAAACCAAATAGTTGAAAATGACGCCAATTTTTTATATTAAGAACGGTAATTTAGGTTTTGCTGACAAACAAATACTAATTGATATTGAACTTTATGTTTCACCAGGAGACCGAATTTGTCTAGTTGGCAAAAATGGCTGTGGTAAATCTAGTTTAATGAAAATCATTGAAGGGGAATATGAAATTGATACTGGAGAAGTATTTATTGATCCTATAATTAGGGTAGGGTATCTCAAGCAAGATATGAAAATGCAGCATGATGGATCTATATATGACCTTATTCTATCAGAGTTTAAGGAGGATTTAGAGAGTTATAAATATCAAGCTGATATAATTTTAAAACAATTAGACATTGACGGGGAAAGTGATTTAAAAAATTGCTCAGGCGGACAAATAAGGCGTGTTTTTCTTGCTAAGGCCTTAATTAGTAATCCAGATATTTTGCTATTAGACGAGCCAACAAATCATCTAGACATAATTGCCATAGAGTGGCTTGAAAAATATTTGATGAATTATAGCGGCGCTGTGATTTGTATTAGTCATGATCGAACTTTTCAGGAAAATATTAGTAATCGAGTGTGGTGGATTGATCGCGGAATCTTGCGTAAATCAATGAAAGGATTTCGTTATTATAATCAATGGCGAGAAGAAATTATCGAAACTGAAGAAGCAACTCTTCGTAAATTAAATCGCAAACTAGAGCTTGAAAATGACTGGATGCATGGAGGAGTTACAGCGCGCAGAAAAAGAAACCAAAAAAGATTGGCGAATTTGCATAGGCTCAGAGAAACATTTGCATCTCATCAAACTCATTTAAGGCAAGCTAAAGCAAAATTGCAAATTGAGCTTGCGGAAGAAATGCAGCAGACTAAATTTATTATTGAAGCTGAAAATATTTCCTATAGTTTTCCAGATAAAAAATTATTTGAAGATTTTACTTTTAAAGTGAAAAAAGGTGAAAAAATAGGGGTTATTGGACCAAACGGCGTTGGAAAGTCAACTTTCATTAAAATTTTGATTAAAGAGATTATTCCAGAAAATGGTAATGTTAAACATGGAACTAATCTAGATATAACTTATTTTGATCAATATCGAACCCAGCTAAATCCAAATCATAGCGTTAAACAAACCTTGTGTCCTACAGGTGGAGATCAAGTTTTTTTGAAAGATAAAACTATGCATGTAGCAGGTTATTTAAAAAAATTCATGTTTGAACCAAAATATATGGATGATAAAGTATCGACCCTATCTGGAGGCGAGGCTAACAGATTGCTACTTGCAAAGGCATTAACTATGCCTGGTAACTTCTTGATATTAGATGA
>JAYUJO010000211.1:0-1649 GCA_043765215.1 Rickettsiales bacterium
TACTTTATTACCTTCTTCCTTAAATCTATACTATATGCTTGCATTTCTAACTCTTTACTATCACTCTTTCTACGCTATCTCAAGTTAATTTACTATATAATGTCAACAATATTATTACCAGAAATATGTTCATTTAATAATTCATTAAATTCAACAATACCTAATTCAAAAATTTTATTAACTAACTCTTGATTTTTCAGATCAATATTTTTGATTAAAAAATTATTAAATTCAATATTGGCTACATTTATAGCGGCAATTAACAGTTGAGTATTACTAGGTTGACCATTAATAATTCCCAATTTAGTTTCTATTGAGTCTAAAAAACCCTCTCTATAATTATTATTAATTCTTAAATTAGGATATTTCTGTTTAAAATATGCAATGATTATATTATTAATATTTAATTCAGATGAGTCAATTTCTATGACTCTAGCAGGAGTAAATACTGGTTCTTCTTTAACTTCCTCAACAAATGGTGTTGGTGCAACACTAGAAATAGCTGCTGGTGAAACTGATTGTTCATTCGCTAGTTCAGCTTTGACTTCGGGTTGATAAGAATCTTGAATATTTGAATCTTCCTCTGGCAGACCAAAAAAACCAGCTAAATGAGCATTAGCATTGGCTTGAGCCTCTTCTCTCTTTTCTGAAATTGATGATGTTGAAGCTATTACTTGTTGATTAATAGCTTTACTCAAATTTTTAAAATTCCACTTGCCCATAAATATTACCTTCTTAAAATTAAACAATAAACATTAATTATATTTGTATAATTAATAATTTTTATTATATTATATTTTACCTTGAAATGTCAAATAAATACAAAAATTATATTTTAAAGCAAATTTGAATTTTATACTTGCATATTTTTTTTAAATATTATATAAATTGCTGATACAAATTGGGGGTGTAGCTCAGATGGTTAGAGTATCTGCCTGTCACGCAGAGGGTCGCGGGTTCGAGTCCCGTCACTCCCGCCACATTTAATAAAAAATCCCACAACTAAAATATATACAAAAAATATCATGGTAAAAATTATTAAATTACCTAATGGGCAAGACTTACCTCTTCCACATTATGCAACTGCTCAGAGCGCCGGTATGGATTTATATGCTGCAATTGATCAAGATATCATCATTAAATCTAGCAATATTGAAATTATACCAACAGCTATTGCAATTGCCTTGCCAGATAATATGGAAGCGCAAATTCGTCCAAGATCTGGTCTAGCTGCAAAAAATGGTGTCACAGTGCTAAATACTCCAGGAACTATCGATGCTGATTATCGCGGCGAGATCAAAGTGATTTTAATTAATCATGGTAGAGAAGATTTTATTGTCAGCCGTGGTATGCGTATTGCTCAAATGGTGATTGCTAATTATGTAAAAATTGAATTTCAACAAGTTGATTCTTTAGACGATACCATCAGAGGAACACGTGGCTTTGGCTCAACTGGAAAGTAAATTTTTCTACAAATAATTATCCTAAATATATATAAAAAATAGGCTGGAGTAAATTCCAGCCTATTTCATTGATTTTATAAATAACGCCAATAAAGAATAAGCTTTGCATATCTACCGTCTTAAAAGTCAAGCAAAAAAAGAATTATATTTAAGCATAGAATTGAGGCAAATAATAATTTTACGCAT
>JAYUJO010000212.1:0-12550 GCA_043765215.1 Rickettsiales bacterium
TATCCAGGATCATAACTCTTCAAAACTGGCAGATCTATTGCCTTGGAATATTATAATATAAATTTTGTCATTGCAATACCGCCTTTACCAGACGCTCACCGTAAAATTATTATTTGCCTCAATTCTATGCTTAAATATAATTCTTTTTTTGCTTGACTTTTAAGACGGTAGATAAGCAAAGCTTATCCATAACTGGGGTTAATGAAACTCTTAAGCAGCGAGAACAACAAAGATATGATAGAATGATTGGTTCAAGTAGAGCCCAGAATTTGATGATCCATAAAGGGAAAATATATGATTTAGAAATTAATACTGATAATCTAACTATTGAGGATTCGGTGATGGAAATTATTAAACTACTTTCCTGATAAATATATTTGAATATAGCAAAATATTACCCTAATATTATTTTGTCATTATCATTGCGATTAATGCCTCTTAAATAATCAGTGGCCAACATTTTCTGCTTTCCTTCAGGTTTGATATATTTTATTTTTAAAATTCCAGAACCGCATGCAATATCCATATCTTCGTTAATAATCTCACCTGGAATATTATTATGATTGATATTATAACTTTCAGCTTGCAAAATTTTGATGACTTTATCGTCATGTTTAAAATAAACTCCTGGCCATGGATTCATGCCACGCACCATACAGTCAATTGCTCGAGCAGATTTATGCCAATTGACCCTGCCTTCCTCTTTTTGTAATTTGTCAGCATAAGTAACGCCGCTCTCTTCCTGTTTAATGCGAGGTAGATTGTCTATTTCAGCTAATGTTTTAAGTAGTAAATCAGCACCAATATTTGCACATTGATCATGTAATTCTTGCAAAAGTATATTTGGTTTTAAATCAATATTTTCCTGCATAATAATATCGCCAGTATCAAGCCCCTCATCCATTTGCATAACACAAATAGCTGTCTCTTTTTCACCATTAATTATGGTTCTCTGCAACGGAGCTGCACCTCTATATTTTGGCAATTTTGATGGATGAATATTAAGACAACCATATTTTTTTGCCTTTAAAATATTGCTAGGAATAATAAAACCATAAGCAACAACCACAATAATATCAGCTTCAATAGAATCAATTAGATCAATTGCTTGCTGATTCCTTAGTGATTTTGGCGTATGCACCTCAATATTATGCTTTAACGCTAGATCATGAATTACTGAATTACATAATTTCATACCACGCCCTTGAGCTTTTGGAGCCCTAGTGAAGACGGCTGATACATTATGATTTTTATCATTGATAAGATTTAGTAATGTAGGAGCTGCAAATTCGGGCGTACCCATAAAAATGATATTCATATATAAACTTAAGATCTAATTTACTGAACGCTTCAGTTTTTTAAGTTTTTTTAGTATATAATCTTTTTTTAATTTTGAAAGATAATTAATCATTAACTTACCATCGAGGTGATCAATTTCATGTTGAATAGCCCGCGCAAACCATCCATCAGCATCTAAAATGCATTTTTTGTTATGATAGTCTATATATTGAATCTTGATGCTCTGAGGTCTTGTAACTGGCACTCTTTGATCTGGAACAGATAGGCACCCTTCAATAGCTTCTTCCTCAATCTCAGATGCCAGAATTATTTCAGGATTTGCCATAAATAATGGGTAAAAACCTTTTTCTCTAATATCTTCATCATCGTCTTTTAAATCAAGGACAATAATTCTTTTTAAAGTGCCTACTTGATTAGCCGCCAAGCCAATACCGGTTTCATGATACATTGTTTCTAACATATCATCCATAATTTTTCGAATATCATCATTAACCTCTGTAATAGGTAGAGCTTTTTGATTTAATATAGGATCAGGAGCTGTTAGAACTTCAAGTTTAGCCATTTTATCAATTTTTATTATTTTTTTATTTTAAAACTATAGCATATTAGTCTTAAATTGTAAATATTGCGTGAAATAAATTTTATTCAAATGGCTTAACAACAACCATAATTACTGCAATAATCATTAAAATTGTTGGCACTTCATTCATATAGCGATAGAAATTTTCTGAATGATTATTATTTCCACGTGCGAAGCTTTTTTTCCATTTAGCCATCCTGCCATGAAAACCAGTTAGTCCAAGCACCATCAACATTTTGACATGAAACCAACCGCCAAGAGCACTTATTCCATAAATATATGCAACTAAAAAACCGAATATATAGGTAAAAATCATGGCCGGAGTCATAATATAGCGAAGTAAACGATGCTCCATAATTTGAAAAGTTAAATCCATTTCAGATCCAACAGCCACTTTTGAATGATAAACAAATAATCTAGGCATATAAAGCATTGCCGCCATCCATGATATCACTGCTATCACATGTATGGCTTTGTAGTATAAATAATAATCTTCCATAAAAAATATTTTATTAATTATTGCTCATTAGTCTTTAACATGGGCATTTTGAGAAATTTCCTGGGCATATTCTAGTCATTTCTGAAGGTGATGTAAAGCTTCCTTCTCTTAAATTAGCATTTATGACCATCTCACCTAATGATTTAATAAATAAATGATCGATGCTAAGTGTTGGAATTCTGATGTAATCAATATTATATTCTTGAGCAATTTCGCGATAATCCATATCTAATTCTACTGAAGTTTCTGAATGTTCGCTAATAAATGCTATTGGCACAATAATTAAATTAATACCATCTTTTGCAGCTATTTCTATTTCGTCCTCAGTATTAGGTTTGAGCCATTCAAGGGGCCCGACTTTGCTTTGATAGGTGATTATATGATCTATATTTTCAATATTCATTTCCTTAATGATGGCCTTAACAGATTCTTCTACTTGCCATTGATAAGGATCTCCTGCTTCGATTATTTTTTTAGGCAAGCCATGAGCTGAGAATAATATGCGATAGTTTTTTTCCTGACTAAATTTAGCTTTAATTAATTCAGCATGTGATTTTATAAAGTTTTTTTCTGTTGGATAACAGCAAATTGTTTTGCAAATGCTATTTTTTAATTTCGATTTATTTATATGCAAAATAAAATCTTCAACAGAAGATGCAGTCGTGGTAGTTGAGAATTGTGGATAAAGGGGTAATAAAATTATTTCTTGTGAATCAAATTCCTCTAATTGAGCAATTGTTTCATTTATCATTGGATGCCAATGACGCATGCAAATAAATATTTTAAATTCATTATCAATTTTATCATTTAAATATTCAGTCAAAGCCTTTGCTTGACTTTCAGTCTCTGGCAGAATGGATGATCTACCTCCCATTTTTGCATAAATGCCTTTAGCCTTTTTCTCTCTTGTGCTTGATATTAAGCAAGCTAGAAGATATCTAAAAAATTTTGGTATGGTAATAATATATTTATCATTAAATAAATTAAATAAAAATGGTTTAACAGCCTGCATGCTATCTGGACCACCTAAATTAAACAATATAATTGCTAGTTTTTTATCTTTTAAAGTTTTTGACATAATTTACTAAATATTCAACATTTTCCACCGGTGTAGTTGGCATAATGCCATGTCCTAAATTAAATATGAAATTTTTATTTTCCATATTTAGCATTATCTCATCAACATTTTTCTTTATATTTTCTTTAGTTCCAAGTAAAATAACAGGATCCAAATTCCCTTGAACCACTAATTTTTTCTGCCAAATTTTCATTTGAGATATAGGCGTGAATTGATCAACGCCAAGACCATCAATGCCAGTATTATCGATATAATTATCATAATTATAGCCAGATCCGCGCGGAAAACCAATAATTGGCACATTGGGAAATTTATTTTTTAAAGCTGCTATAATTTTTCGCGTTGGCTCAATAACAAATTTTTCATATAAATGACCGTTTAATACGCCAGACCAAGAATCAAATAATTGAATTATGTCAGCTCCATGAATGATTTGCTGAGATAAATATTCAATTGTTTTTTCAACTATAATTTCAATTAATTTTATAGCGATTTTCTCATTTGTGTAAAGGAAATTCTTACTGGTTGAGAAATCTTGCTTACCTTTCCCCTCAAGCATGTAACTCATTACTGTCCATGGGCTGCCCGCAAAGCCAATTAAACTAACATCTTTTGGTAATTGCGCTTTTACATTAGACACTGTTTCATAAACGTGATTTATTTTATCAGAAAATTTCTCACTCAGTAAATCAAGATCACTCTCATTTTCAAATTTGCGCAGTAATGGCCCCTCGCCTTTGCTAAAAGTTACGTCCCAATTAAGAGCGTGCGGCAGAACCAATATGTCTGAAAATAAAATAGCTGCATTCATGCCAAAACGATCAATTGGCTGCATAGTCACTTTAGTTGCTTTTTTTGAGTCGTAACATAAATCTAGGAAGCTCTCAATATTTGAGCGAACTGACATATATTCAGGCATATATCTTCCAGCTTGACGCATTAACCAAATATATGTTTTTGAATTTTGTCCTTTAAATGTTTTTAGTAAATTATTCATTTTATACCTTTTTTTAAACTAGTTTGAGCACTGCTTAAATTAAATTTGCACACACACATAATAAACAATATATCTTATTAAAGAAATATTGTGGTTGTAGTAGGTGCGGTGGATATGTTATTTTGCCATTTATCCACATTTTTATCAACATATTGATTATATTGAAAATACTATATGATATAACTATTACAATATCTTTCAAACATGAATAGTGTAAAAAATTATACAGTGCACTAATATGTGGATGAAAGCTGTTGAAAATGGGGATAAATAGAGCAGTGTGCAGAACCAACCATTGATACACAATAATATCAACAATTATTATTAAATGCCTCTATACAGTAGATTTATTGGTTAAAAGGGGGTAAAAATATAAGATATAAAAATATTTATCCACATTTAAATAAAAATAATGAAAAAACTGAATATTCATCTGATATCAGAATCCTCTGGCCAAACAGTTAAGCATGCTGCAGAAACTGCATTGAATAAATTTAGTGATGTTATCGTGAAAAAATATCATTGGCCAATGATTCAAAATCAAAAAATGCTGCAAGAGATTCTAAAGAAGATAAAATTAAAACCAGGAATAGTTTTATATACCATATCTAGTGAAATAATCAGAACTGATTTAAAACGTTTTTGTTATGAATTAAAAATTCCATGTATCTCAGTAGTTAGCAAAATTGTTAAGGAAATATCAGAATATTTAGGTACAAATGCAGATATTGGCAATGCCTATGTTAATAAATTTGATGAGAGTTATTTTGATAAAGTAGATGCAATAGAATATACGCTAAGACATGATGATGGCCAAACCTTTGATGATTTAGACGAGGCTGATATCATTTTAATTGGTCCATCTCGCACATCTAAAACTCCAACTTCAATATATCTTGCTTATAATGGTTTTAAAACTGCAAATATTCCTTACGTCCATAATTGTCCATTTCCAGAATTCCTACCTAGCATGACTGATTCACTTATATTTGGCCTATTAATTAATCCAATGCGATTGATTGAAATCAGAGAAAGTAGAATGAATTTACTGCAAATCAAGGAATCATCAAATTATACGGATATTCAAATCGTTCAAGAAGAATGCAGAGAAGTTAGGAAATTATGCAATCAAAATAATTGGAAAACTATAGATGTAACAATGAGGTCAATCGAAGAAACTGCAGCAATAATTATGAAAGCCTATTATGAACATAAAATAAGGACTAAATAATGAAAAATATTGCAATTACAGGTAGTTTCGCTTCGGGTAAAAGTTTTGTTATCAATCAACTAAAACAAATGAACTATCAAACTTTTTCTTGTGATGATTTTGTCAAAACTTTATATTTAGATATTGAAGTTCAAAATCAAATTATTCAAGAAATAAATGGTTTAGAAGTTTTTGATAAATCAAAATTAGCTCAAATTGTTTATAGTGATGATCAGTCTAGAAAAAATCTAGAAAAGATAATTCATCCAATGGTTCGCCTTGGTATAAAAAACTTTGAGTTAAAACACATGCAAGAAAAATTGATTTTTACGGAAGTACCTCTATTATATGAATCAGGCTTTGATAAATATTTTTCCGATGTAATATGCATTTATTGTTCAGAAAAAAATAGGTATGAGCGCGCAATTAGCAGAGGCTTAAAAAACATCGAAATTTTTGAGAAAATAAAGTTAATCCAAATGGCTCAAAATGAAAAAATAAAATTAACAAAATATGTTATTAATAGCGATAAAGATACAAAAAATCAAATAGAAGAAATATTGAGAAAATTATTATGAGTAGAGAAATTATTTTAGATACAGAAACCACAGGTTTAAGCCCAAATGATGGCCATCGTATAGTAGAAATTGGTGCTTTAGAAATGATTGATAAAGTGCTTACTGGTGAGAAATTTCATTTTTACGTAAATCCACAAAGGGATATGCCTCAAGAAGCTTATAGAATTCATGGTATATCTAGTCAGTTTCTGCAAGACAAGCCTTTATTTAAAGAAATTTCTGAGCAATTTCTAGATTTCATTAAAGATAGTACTTTAGTTATCCATAATGCACCATTTGATATAAGATTTTTAAATCATGAATTATCTTTAAGTAAACTTCCTCCAATTAATTTGTCAAATGCAATCGATACTTTAATCATCGCTAGAAAGGCATTTCCTGGGGCTAAAGTTAATTTAGATGCATTATGCCGAAGATTTAAAGTTGATAATTCATCAAGGCAATATCACGGCGCTCTTAAAGATGCTGAATTATTATCAGAAGTTTATGTGGAATTAACAGGTGGCAGGCAAACTAGTTTTTCCTTAAAAAATAAGATTGTTGAAAACAATTTTGATCAAACCGATAATAGTCAAATCAAAGGTAATAAAATTGTAGTAATACCTAGTTCCGATGAACTAGATTTACATGAAAAATTAATGAAGAAAATCTTATTTTAGAATATTTTAAATGGATGTAAAAAGTAATATTAGAGATAAGATTTTACTGGAGCGAAAAAGCTTTGATGAGCTACAATGTTTTTTACAAAATGAACAAATTATCAATAATATAAAAACTATTTTGCAAAAACTTGGCGTTAAGAAAAATCTTGTTTTAGGTTTATATTGGCCTTTAAAAGGGGAACCTGATTTGCTTAAATTAACTATTAATTCAAATTTCCTTATAAGCCTGCCAAAATTGCGCGAAAAAGATATGGATTTTGTTAGATATGAATTAGGGGCCGATTTAGTTCAAAGTTTTGACAAAAAATTAATGCAGCCAGTAAGTAATGTAAAAACAATTCCTAATATAATTATTATTCCGGCTTTAGCTTATAGTCTTCAAGGATATCGAATAGGATTTGGTTATGGATATTATGATCGCTATTTAGATAGAATAAAAAATAAAATAGATATTATTAAAATTGGTGTATGCTTTCATCAATATTTACATGAATATCTGCCAAATGAACCGCATGATATAAAAATGGATTATATAATTACTAACCAAACAACTATTTCATTATGACCTTTACTTTATTTGACATTATTATTTTAACAATAGTTTTAATATTTACCTTACTTGGTTTATATAGAGGTTTTATAAATGGATCTATTAATTTAATTGGTTTTATTATTTCGATATTAACAACGATTATGCTTTACCCATATGTAAAATCCGTATGTATTGATCAATTAAAAAATGATATATTTGCTTCAATATTGAGTGGTTGTGTTACCTATATATTTTTATATATCGTATCTAATATGATTTCGTCTAAACTATTATCACTCATGCAACCATTTTGCTGTGGCCCTATTGATCGCTTTTTTGGCATGATCTTGGGAGGATTAAAAGGCTGCATTATTGCAACTATATTATTTTCTTCAATGATTATATTTTTAAATAATTCACAAAATATCTATAAAATTGATGGTTTATCAAAAATTAATAGTAAAGAATATCCATATTGGATTAAGGATTCAAAAACGCTTGGGCATTTAGAATATTCTTTAAAACAAATATTAAAATATCTGCCAAATAAAATTCTACAAATAAAAGTAAAGTCACAAACTTCTTCTTATAAAATCGAAAAAAAAGAGTTAATAAATCAATCTGATAAAATTTTAGATAAAATGATTGAAAATGAAGGTAATATCAAAGGTGAAAATTATTAAAAATGAAAAAATTCTCTTTTTCAGAACATTTTTTTGAATTAAAAAAGCGCTTCATAAAAATATTTTTTTCATTTATCTTATGTTTTTTAGTCTGCTATTATTATAGCGACTTTATTTATAAAATAATTTTAAACCCTTTGATTGAGATAAATCCAGAAAAAAAAATAATTTACACCGGTCTTACAGAAGCTTTTTTTGCATATATTAAACTATCATCATTTGCAGCTATATTAATTATTTTCCCAATTATTTGTTATCAAATTTATGCATTTATTAGCCCTGGTCTTTATCAAACAGAAAAGAAACTAGTTTTTTTTACATTATTTGCAGCACCATTTTTATTTTATATGGGTTGTTTTTTTATGTATTATTTAATAATACCTAATGCTTGGCATTTTTTTATTAGTTATGAAAATTACGATGTTGGAGTGCCATTGATTTTAGAGGCAAGAATTAGTGAATATTTAAGTTTAGTAATTCAACTAACGCTTGCATTTGGTATGGCTTTTCAATTACCAATAATTTTAATTATATTGGCAACTTTTGGCCTTATAACGGCAGAAAGCCTTAAAAAAAGAAGAAGGTTTGCTATTATTATAATATTCATTACAGCAGCAATTTTCACACCTCCAGACGTATTTAGTCAGATTGCGCTTGCAATACCATTGCTTTTATTATATGAAATTTCAATACAGATATGTAAATTTTTAGAAAAAAAGGATTTAAAAAATGTTAGACATCAAGTGGATTAGAGAAAATGAAGATAAATTTAACATTCAAATGCAAAAAAGAGGGTTAAAAATTGATTCAAAACTATTATTATCTCTTGATGAAGAAAAAAGGCAATTTACAACTTTATTACAACAATTTCAGCAAGCAAAAAATATTAAAACTAAAAGATTAGCTGGCCTTAAAGGTGGAAGCTCTAAAGAGTTTATTGATGTTAAAAGAGATGTTGAGCATATTAACGAAAAGTTAAAGCAAATTGAAGATAACATGAATCAAAGTGATCAATTTCAAGACATATTAGATAATATTCCTAATATTACAGATGAAGATGTTCCTTATGGCACTGATGAGAGTATGAATACAGTAATCAGAAGTTTTAAAGATCCAATTATTATTGAAAATGCTAAAGAGCATTTTATTCTTGGAGTTGGTCTTGGCATGATGGATTTTGAACAAACGGCAAAAATTTCCGGTAGTCGTTTTGTTACATTAAAAGGGAAATTAGCCAGACTAGAGCGAGCTTTAATTAATTTCATGCTAGATATTCATACTCAAGAATTTGATTTTGAAGAAATATCACCACCAGTTCTAGTTCGTCCAGAAGCAATGTATAATGTGGGTCAATTACCAAAATTCAGCGAAGACTCATATGTTATAAGTGATAATAAATATAGATTAGCACCAACTTCAGAAGTGACTCTGACTAATATAGTTGCAAACACTATTCTCAAGCGTGAGCAATTACCTATGCGTTTTGTGGCTTATACTGAGTGCTTCCGCTCAGAAGCAGGCAGCGCAGGACGAGATACTAGAGGAATGATTAGAAATCATCAATTTGGCAAGGTTGAAATGGTGACAATAACTACTCCAGAGGAGTCTAAAATTGAGCATGAAAGAATGCTTAATGCAGCCGAAGAAATATTAAAAAAACTGGAACTACCATATCGCGTTATGTTGCTATGCACTGGTGATATTGGCTTTTGTTCACAAAAAACTTACGATTTGGAAGTTTGGCTACCAGGACAAAATCAATATAGAGAAATATCTAGTGTAACAAATTGTGGTGAATTTCAGGCACGCAGAATGAAAGCTAGATATAAAGATTTTGGTGCAACAAATACAACTTTTGTACACACACTTAATGGTTCAGGTCTAGCTGTTGGTAGAACTTTAGTGGCAATACTAGAAAATTACCAAAATAGTGATGGATCAATTAATATTCCAGAAGTTTTAAAGCCATATATGGGTGGTGAAAATATAATTAAAAAGTAAAAAAATGAATATAGACGTTATTTTTATATCAAACATTGTAGGAATTATAGGGGTAATTTTAATTATTACCTCGTTTTTCCTGCTTCAAATAGAAAAATTTAAACCCCATTCAACTGGTTATTTGCTCTTTAATTTTTTTGGAGCTTTAATGCTATTATTTTCATTATATTATACTTGGAATTTGGCGTCTGTCATAATTGAATGTTTATGGCTACTAATCATTATTTATGGAATAATTAAATTTAAGATAATTAACAAACATTAACGCAGTTAATTATTTGTATATTTTAGTGTAACCTAAATTCTATTACTAAGTAAGATAATAAGTTGTTTTTTCAATTAAATATATATGTTTGACTAATTTTAAGTTAATAAGTAATATATAAAAAAATTATTTTTATATATAATGAAACTTATTAAAATTATTCTACTAACATTGTTTATTTCTCAATCTGCAACTGGAATTGCAAATGAACTTGTAAATAACTTTGAATCTAAGCCATTGCATTGTTCTGATGGGGTAAATAAAACTTCCCTTCTTAATGGTTGGTATTTATGGGAACCATATCAATTTAATAAAGCAATTTCTGGAGAATTTGTTTTAACGGGCATGGATGTGGAGCTGGTTAAATCCATTGCTAAAAGAGTGGGTGTTGAGATGAAATATCAACAAATTGATTGGGGAGTTCATCAAGAGGAGCTTCGAGAAGGAACTAGAGATATTGCAGCAGGGGCAACATTTACTCAAAGCAGATCAGAATTTGTTTATTTTTCAATTCCTTATCGTTATGAAGAAAATTCGCTTTTCATATTACAAGATAACAATAAAAATTTAAATTTTAAATCTATATCTGAATTTCTAGCTCAAGTTAGATTGCAAAACTTTGTAATTGGGGTTACTAAAGGTTTTATTTATGCAGACCCACAAATAAACTTATTTATATCAGATCAAGCCAACCAAGATATAATTAGGCAATATAGTAATGACGTAGAATCCCTAGAAAATCTTCTTAAAGGTGAAATCGATGGTTTCATGTCTGATCGAGTTGTTGGAGCAGCTGCAATTTTAAATAATAAAGCAGCTAGTTTCGTTAAGGAAGTTCAATTAAATATTAAGACTCCTATTCATTTAATGTTTAGCAAAAAATCAGTGCCTCTTGAATTGGTAGACAAATTTAACCAAGAAATAAAACTTTTTGAGAATAGTTCAGAATATAAAAAAATCGTTAAAACATATGTATATCCAGTATTATTATTACAAACTCTTGATTCGCAATGGTTTTACATTATAGGTATTATTGGAACTTTTGCTTTTGCCATTTCTGGGGTGGCTATTGCTGCTAAAGAAAATATTACATTATTTGGCACATTCTTATTTGCCCTACTTCCATCAGTTGGTGGAGGAATCATGCGAGATGTTATAATTAATCGAGAAGAAGTGGGTATAATTCTTAACCCAACATACATGTATTATGTAATTATTATTGTTTTAGTCGGATTCTTTTTAGTGCGCTTACTTGAATATTATAATACCAAAGCGAATGAAGATAGTTTCATTATTAAATTCTGGGATAATATACTAGTCATTGGCGATGCATTAGGTCAGGCTGCTTTCGTAGTAACAGGAGTGTCTATAATCGTTATGGCTAAAATTGAGCCAATTGAATTATGGGGACCATTTTTTGCTTTTTTAACTGGAAACGGTGGTGGAATTATTCGTGATTTAATGCGCAAAGATCATGTGATAGCCTGTATTGAGGGTCCATTTAGAGCTGAAATTACTATAATATGGGGACTGATTTTTAGTATATATTTGGATTCAATATCTTATAATCCAGATCCAAACAGCATTAAAAATACAGTATATATTGTAGTTGTTGGTGCTTTTGTCACCAGGCTTATGACCCATTATTTGAATATTCCAAATTTGAAATTTCGAAAAGATATCGTTAAAGAAGAAGTTATAGATATAAAATAATAACAGTAAGATGGATTTCTTCCTTGCGCGGGAAAGACAAATAAGTGTACATGTCAACAATAATGGCAATACACTTGATACCTGTCTTCCTGCTCGATGAGCGGGGATCCATCTATCGCTCACGCGCCGATGTCAAAGCCGCGATGAGCAAGTATCCAGAAAATATTTCAGCAAACTCTAAAATTTCTACGTTAATTTAACCCCAGTTATGGATAATTTGCTATCTTTAAAGATGACCCCCTTTTTCAAGACTTGTTGCAAGGTAATGACAAATGAGTGCGAGTCAGTATATAGAGGCAATATGTAAGCTGCTTATGTCTAGCAGCGCGAGGAGTTAAATGACATTAATCATTTAGCGAGTCTTTCCCATAAAGTGATACTGTATTGACAGTCAAGTAAAAAATTAAATTAAATCATAAGAAAAAGAAGATTTGTTTTTAAGAATAGCAAAAA
>JAYUJO010000213.1:0-4442 GCA_043765215.1 Rickettsiales bacterium
CAGTAATATATTCCATTTAAAAACCCCTTGGTGTAAAATCAGTATTATTTGTCGCCCGCTCTATCACCGCTGTTGCTCTAATTAAATTATATTCATCAAATGCTGGAGCAATGAGCTGCATGCCTAATGGTAAATGCGTTGTTGATAAAGCCGCAGGTACTGAAGAACATGGAAGACCAGCTAAACTAGCTGGAATGGTGAATATATCATTTAAATACATCGTAATTGGGTCATTTTGATTTTCATTTACACCAAAAGCTGCAGTTGGAGTGGATGGTAATAAAATAACATCAACTTTTTCATACGCCTCCTTAAAATCTTGAGCAATTAAACGCCTAACTTTTTGTGCTTTTAAATAATATGCATCCATTTGAGTTGCTGATAATACATATGCACCAATCATAATTCGACGTTTTACTTCTTCTCCAAATCCTTCGGTTCGAGTGTTAATATACATCTCGTCCAAATTATAGCATTCTTTTTCACTGCGGTGACCAAAACGAACACCATCATATCTTGATAGATTCGACGATGCCTCAGCTGGAGCGATAACATAATAAACTGGCAGAGCATATTTTGCATGTGGTAATGTGATATTTACTATTTCAGCACCATCATTTTGCATCATTAAAATGGAGTCTTGCCACATCTTAATAATTTCGCTATTAACGCCATCCATTTTCATTAAATCAATTGGCACACCAACTCTCATGCCTTTAACAGATTTTGTTGCAGCAGATACTAATTCAGGAACAATTTTATTTGCCGATGTAGAATCTTTTTCATCAAAGCCCATGATAGTTTCAAGCATTAATGCAGAATCGGCAACAGTTCTTGTAAAAATTCCAGCTTGGTCAAGAGAACTAGAAAATGCAACCATGCCCCATCTAGAACATCTGCCATAAGTTGGCTTAACACCCACTAGGCCAGTAAACGCTGCTGGCTGCCTTATAGAGCCACCAGTATCACTTCCAAGGGCTGCCATTGCACTAAAACTACTTACTGCCGATGCAGAGCCTCCAGATGAGCCACCTGGCACTAGGTCAATATCACTATCTTTTGCTTTCCAGGGACTGATCACATTACCATAAAAACTAGTCGTATTAGATGAACCCATAGCGAACTCATCCATATTAGTTTTACCAATCATCACAGCTCCATTTGCAATAGTTTTACCGCTAACAGTTGATTCATATGTTGGCACAAAATTATGCAGCATTTTGGAACCAGCGGTAGTTTTTACTCCATTAGTGCAGAATAAATCTTTTACGCCAATTGGTATTCCTTCCAAAGGTCTGTTAACACCATTTTGATAATTTCTATCAGCTATTGCGGCCATGTCTAGTGCAGCATCGTAAGTTTTAGTTATATAACTATTTAAACTAGCGCATTTCTCAGATTGATCAATATTGGCTTGCACTAATTCATGTGCTGTA
Source organism: Rickettsiales bacterium (assembly GCA_043765215.1). GTDB lineage: Bacteria > Pseudomonadota > Alphaproteobacteria > Rickettsiales > Rickettsiaceae > Megaera_A. The sequence continues at coordinate 1,437 of JAYUJO010000213.1, forward strand.
AATTGCTTTGATTTTAATCCATTTAAAGCGTCGATAATGGATAATTTATTTATATTTTTCATATTACTCAATTACTTTTGGTACAACAAAACATTTAACTTCTTTGGCAAATTGGGCTCCTTCACTTGGAATATTTTTGAATAAATCATCAGAAATATCCCGATTAATTATTTCATCCGGACGCATGCGTTGATTTAATTCAGAAACTGATCTGAGTGGCTCAACATTGTCGCATTTAACTTCTTGCAGACTATCAATCATTTGAAGAATGCCATCTAATTTAATTTTGAAATTTGACGCCTCCTCCTCGGAAAAGCTTAATTTGGTAAGTTTCTCTAGCTTTTTAAACTCTGTGTTACTGATCATAATAATTTTTAAATTAATTTAAATCTTTTTTTCAAATAATTTGTTAGAAATTTTATTTTTTCTTCTTTTTAGTAGTTTTAGATTTATTAAATCTGCCAATATTTTTGACAAACTTTTGAACACCGTTTTGGTCAGTTCCATAAGTTTTAGTATATGAACTATTTGCAACAACATTTTCATTATGCATGTCATTAATTAATATTGCGCTTATCACTTTATTGTGAGCAAAATTTATCTTTACAATTCTCTGCTCTTCCACTTTTGGAGTAAGCCACGCTTTTTTAGCAACTGTTCTTTGGATATAGTACCAGGTATTTTCCGAATAATCTGGAATATATGTCGGTGTTCCAATTAATTCAGTTAGCTGGTCTTTAAATGGTTTCTTTTCATTTATTTCTGCAACCGCCTCATCAGTTACTGATTGACCACGAATATCAATTGACTGACAGCCGCTCAAAAGCATTAGAAAAATTATAGTTATTAGCGTTTTTAAATGAGTCATAAAATTTTTTTATATTAATATGGATTTTGTTATTGAAATATAATATGATGTGCCTCTATTTGACAAACACTTTTTTTAAAAAATGAAAACTAATAAGTTTAATATAAGGATTAATCATGGCAGTACCAAAGAAAAAGACCTCTAAATCTAAACGTAATATGAGACGTTCGCACGATGCATTAAGTAAAATAAATGTAATCATTGATAAGGATACAGGTGAATATAGACTACCTCACCACATGGATAAAAGTAGTGGTTCTTACAATGGAAATAAAATCGTTGCAGAAAAACTAGAAGATCACAGTCAAGCTGAGTAAATTTAAATGGCCTCAAAAATAATTGGTTGTGGAGGCTATTTACCTACTAAAGTTTTGACTAATGATGATTTAGCGCAATTTGTTGATACTAATGATGAATGGATTAAATCCCGCACGGGAATAGATCAAAGGCATATTGCAGCAAATGGTGAATTCACATCACATATGGCGCATAAAGCTGCACTTGATGCAATCGCTGATGCTGACATTAATATTAATGAAATTGAGTTGATCATTGTTTGTAGCACTACTCCTGATAATAGTTTTCCAGGCGTTGCAAATAAGTTACAGGGATATTTAAATTTAAAAAATATTCCTTCTTTTGATCTGCAAGCTGTTTGCTCTGGATTTATATATGGTTTGCATGTTGCAGATAATATGATTAAATCTGGAGCCTATAAAACAATTTTGCTAGTTTGCGCTGAAAAAATGTCATCACTACTTAATTGGCAGGATCGCACTACTTCCGTTCTTTTTGGCGATGGTGCTGGCGCTATTATTCTCAAACATGAAGATTCTGATGCAGGCGTGATTGACAGTCATATTCATTCTGATGGCTCTATGTATGATATTTTATATACTAATGGTGGTATTAGTAGCACTCAAACAACAGGCACCATTCAAATGAATGGGCGTGAGGTTTTTAAAAATGCTATTGAAAAGATGACTACTTCAATTAATAATATTTTAGAAAAAAACAACTTTATTTTATCTGACATTAATTATGTAATTCCTCATCAAGCAAATATAAGGATAATTAATAATATTGCTTTAAGGCTAGGCATCGACTCTAACAAAGTAATCACTACTGTTGCAAAACATGCAAATTGTTCAGCCGCATCAATTCCTCTTGCATTAAATGAATTCAAAAAAACACAAAAAATAAAAAAAGGCGATTTGTTGGTATTCACAGCATTTGGTGCAGGAACCACATGGGGTTCTGCAATAATTCGCTGGTAACAAATATTTAATATAGACTTTATTTTTATTTTATTTATTGTAAATTAAATTAATTAGAGTAATAATATTCAAACAATCATTTAATGATTAATCAAGAATATATAGAATATTTTTAAAATAAATAATGGCAATAAAACAAAAAATAAATACTATTACAAAAGAAAAAATTGCTGAGAATTTACGAAATCAACTTGGCTTTTCTGTTTCGATTTGTGAGGATATTGTATCTGAAGTTTTTTCGCAAATTATTGATTTATCCATCAGTGAGCAAAAAGTAATGTTACAAAATTTTGGCACTTGGAAAATTAATAACAAAAAATCACGTCCAGGATTTAATATTCATACTGGTGCAGCTGTAGACATAGCACCAAGATCTGTGATGAGATTAATTCCGTCGAAATCCTTAAAAGAAATAATTAATTCTAAAATATAACATTTATGCAAGCTGGTAAAAAATATTATTCAATAGCAGAAGTTGCTAAAAAAACTGGACTCTCAGCTCATCGTTTACGTTATATTGAAAAATCAAATCCTATTATTTCAATAGTGAAAATTCGTGATCGTAGATATTATACTATTGAAGCGATTGCCTACATTAAAAAAATCTATTCTAAAAGCAATATTCATTCAGTATCAATTAGTACTGATCCTAATATGTTGGAAAAAATTGAAAATTTACTTTATCGGTTTAATAAATTTCTTATATAAAAAAATTTGACTTCGTTAATATCTTAGCATTAACTCATCATTATCATCCACGTAAATATAGTAATCTATTTCATAGTCTTTAACTCAAAGAAGCTAAAAATTCAGTTTCAGAAAAAATATAAGTTAAATTTCTAAAATTTTTATTTTTTTAAA
>JAYUJO010000214.1:0-4433 GCA_043765215.1 Rickettsiales bacterium
TCGGGGCGTACTGCACCTTTGAGTAGCAGTCTGGTATTATTTCTCGTTGGTTTGAACAGAGTCGTAAAGAAAGCTATGGGCGCTTTATTTTACCTTCTATTGCTGAAATTGAATATGTTTCAAATTCAGGTCCGGAGTTAATAATAACGGCTTATATAACACCGATTTCTAATGATAAACATAAAATTTACGCAGTAATTTCTTCAAAAAAAGGAATAATACCTGGAATATTAAAAAAATGGTTGATTACTCCATTTTTTAGGAAGATTTTAGAACAAGATTTGGCTATCCTTGAGTTGCAATGTAAAAACATACAGCGATTTGAAGGAGAAAATTTTAGTTCTACAGAAATTGATCTTATTAGACCTCATATAAAATCTTTATTAAAAGGCATCAAAGATAAAGAGCTGGAAAAGACTATTTCTATTATGCTTTGAAATTGTGCTTTAATAGAAATTTAATGTAGGTTTTATTAATCTATTTACAATTAACCCTAGTTATGGATAATTTTTGCTTATCCATAACTGAAATATTAGAAAAAATCAGATTCAGAGCGGTCTGAACCTGATTTAATTTTTTACAATTTTTACTTTTTATTTTATTATAATTGTTTGTTAATCCCTTATTATTATTATCTTTTCTAATTATAAGTAAGCTAAAACTATTCATTATTGGCGTTAATTAACGTTACTTTATTTGTACATTACTTTTAAACAACTTGATTAGAAAATTAAACATGCAACATTGAGCTATTTTTTCTTAGCAAGCTCTAAATGCATTTCAGCAAATTGCCAATTAATCATTTTTTCAATAAATATTGATACGTAATCAGGGCGCTTATTTCTATAGTCAATATAATATGCATGCTCCCAAACGTCACATGCTATTAATGGATGCAAGTTTTGAGTAATTGGAGTTTCAGCATTGCTAGTTTTAACTATTTTTAATTTTTGTTCTTTATTGCAGTAAACAAGCCAAGCCCAACCACTGCCAAATTGAGTTATAGCTGCTTGTTTAAATTCAGCAGCAAAATCATCATATGAACCAAAATCTTTATCAATTTGATTAGCGATATTACCACTAGGTTTACCACCGCAATTAGGCTTAATTGAGTTCCAGAAAAAACTGTGATTCCAAACTTGAGCAGCATTATTAAAAATGCCAGCATGATTATTATGAGATTTATTAATTATTTGTTCCAAATCCATATCATTAAATTCAGCATTATCTTTTAGCAAATTATTTAAGTTAACAACATATGCATTATGATGTTTCTCATGATGAAAATCAAATGTTTCTGGCGTAAAATCTGGTTCAAAATCCTTTTTATCAAATGGAAGTTTTGGCAATGTGAATGGTTGCAAGTTTTGGTTAGAATGATTGCAGAATGTCATAATAATCTCCTGATTTTGTTAAATGGCGCTATATATAGCTTTAATTTCATTTATATCTCCACTACAGTGTAGCACAATATCACAACCAGCTTCAAGACACAATTTAGTAATATTAATTAAACTTGAGTGAAAATTCTTATTAGTGTTTTTCAATAATTGAACGCAAATATCAATTATTTGCTCATTATTAAAATCTTTAATATTTACATCAAATAACTCTTTAAAAATAGATTGAAACTTTTCTTGCCAATCTTGATTATTTAGCGCCAATTTTATTGTTTGCTTTAAAACAGATCGCATTTTGCCTATTTCACCATGAAGCGCGTACATATTAATATCATCAGTTACTAATTTACCTATAAAATTTATTTCATTTTTAATATAGTTAATTACTTTTTTAGATATAGTAGCTGGCAAATCTGGATCTATTTCAGAATAAATTATATGAGCAGTCATTGCCCAAACCTCTTCTGTTTTAAATTTTTCTGCAATGTTTTTAAAAACTTTAAAATCAGTTTCTTCCAATTCTTTTTTTGGATTATGCACATGGGGCAGGGCGTGATGACTATCAACATCAGCTCTACCATGACCCGGAATATGTTTAATAAACGGAATACCACCAACTTTATTTATTGATTCTATAGCAATTGAACATAAATCTATGACTGAATTTGGGTCACTGCCAAAGCTTCGATCGCCAATAATAGAATGAGCATCTTTAATATATAAATCACAAACTGGAGCGCATGGTGAATCTATGCCTAAAGTTTTAAGCTCGCTCATTAATTCATTATAGTTTACTTCCAGTTCTTTTTTAGCTAACACAGGATCATTTTCATAAATATCTGCAAAATATTTAGCCGTAGGAAATAGTTTTTTTGCAATTGGAGGCTTAATGCGCGCAACTCTTCCACCCTCCTGATCTATAAAAATTGGTACAAATCTATCTGGATATAATACTTTTAAAGAATTAGTTAATTTAATAACTTGTTCCTTTGAATGAATGTTACGCGCAAATAAAATAAAACCAACACATGGTTTACTTTTAAAAATTATAATTTCTTGTTCTGTCAAAGTATAACCAGAAATACCAAATATAAAGGGGTTAATCATAAAAGTTGCCTAATTATTATGAGTTAATGGTTTGTTTAGATTACCAACGCTAGAAAACCTATCTTCATAAAATAAACGAACAGTGCCAACTGAACCATTACGATGCTTTGCAACAATAATATCTGCAATATTATGGCATTTATCAAGTTGCTCTTGCCATTCAAGATATTTAGCATCCCCCATGGCTGGCTCTTTTCTTTTAAGATAATATTCCTCGCGATAAAGAAATATGACTAGATCAGCATCTTGTTCAATAGAACCAGATTCACGTAAATCAGATAACATTGGTCTTTTATCATCCCTTTGTTCTACTGCCCGCGATAATTGAGATAGGGCGATTACTGGAATATTTAACTCTTTAGCTATCGCTTTTAATCCTTGAGTTATCTCAGAAATTTCCAATACTCTATTATTTGAGTTACCAGTTCCACGAAGAAGTTGCAAATAATCAACAAAAATAATGCCTAAATTATGTTTTCTCTTTAATTTTCGAGCCCGTGTTCGAACAGCAGAAATTGTTAAGGCAGGGGTGTCGTCAATAAAAAAAGGCATTTGGCCAAGATCAGCTGCCGCTTTTCTAAGGTCATTATAATGTTCCTCACTAACCTTACCGCTTCGAAGCTGAGTCGAATCAATTCGCGCCATCATTGATAATAGCCTGGTTGCTAGTTGCTCTGAGGACATTTCAAGTGAGAAAAACCCAACTGATGGCGGCTTATCGCCCTCAACAGATTTGCGTTGCAGAGCTTTGCAGGCATTAAGGGCAAAATTAATGGCAAAAGCAGTTTTACCCATAGAAGGTCTTCCTGCAATAATTACTAAATCAGAGTTTTGAAAACCAGATAATTTATTATCTAAGTCAATTAAACCCGTTGAAATACCAGTCACATGGTCACTATTTTTCATAGCTCTATTAATGCTAGCTAGCGATTCAAGCACCGTATCTTTAATTGCTATAAAGCTTTTTTCCTTCATACCCTCACTAGCTAGAGTATATAATTGACCTTCAGCTTGTTCTAATTGTTCAGATGCCGCTTGTTCAAGCGTTGAATTATAGGCATTATTTACTATGTCTTCGCCAATTGCAATTAAGTTTCTTTTAACTGCCAAATCATATATTACTCGGCCATAATCATTTGGATTAATTACCACCATCGCAAGAGTTGTTAGTTTTATGATATATTCATGACCACCAACTGCTTCGTAAAGCGGATCTTTTTCAAGCATCGATCTTAAAGTAACTGGTGTTGCAGTTAATCCTTTTTCAGATAAAATCCTGATCGCATTATATATCTTTTGATGAAGAACTTCAAAAAAATGTTCACTTTTAAGAAATTCATTCACCTGCTCAATATAATTACTATTAATTAAAATCGCGCCAAGAAGCATTTGCTCGGCATGGACATTTGCTGGTAATTTACGCGTTAAATCTATTTCAGGAACTGTATTTTTAGTCATAAATTATATTGATCGTCTTACTTTTGAGTTATTATAGCGATAATAATACTCTAAATGAAGCTGCATTTCCATCGCTTTCTGCTATCTAGAAATTTATTCATTTTGCATAAATTAAATTTTGTAAATCACTTATTAAAACTAGGTCTCTTCAAAAATATTTGTTTGTAACTTTAGGATCTAAAGCAATATCATCCTAAACAACCAATTCCACTTTAGCTAAATGAGAGCTTTTAGCTGGCAAGCACTTATAACTTTGGAAGAAAATACTCTCCTTATTCTGATATAGTTTTGCCCAACATAAAAACTTAAGTCAATATAAAATTAAGTATGATATATCCTCCCTCGATAAGTATTTGGTAAAAATGTTCTTCTAATAATAAATAATAGAAAAAATTTGATAAGTTAAAATGTCAGATAAATATTATTATAGGTTAATCAAATGATGAAAAGGAAAAAGATATCGACAAA
>JAYUJO010000215.1:0-4424 GCA_043765215.1 Rickettsiales bacterium
CTAGATTTATTTACTAATATTTTGATATTATCTGGATTAGATTCTAAGTCTTGATTAGAGCAATATAGATCTTTTCCTTCCAAATTATTATTGGCTATAAACTTAAATCCGTATTTTGCCTTACGAAGAAAATCCTTATTTTTACGATAATTATCTGGAATTTTACTCAAAGCAATATCTGATACGAAATCATCTGCTTGAAGAATTTGCTTGTTTTTTTGTGTATTTATCAGTATGTTCATCAGAACCTCAAGTTAATTAATTTTAATTTATGGTTGGATCCAATAGGTACTTATGTCGTCGAAAACTTTCAGTATCTATTGGATGTCTTTCTATTCTTATATTTTCATTATCTCTAATATTTGCATATTTATTATATTTTAGTTGCTATAAAACCTATGTGGCCTATACCATCGCTATATATATCGCTTGGATAATCATATAACTTTATTTTATCTATCTTAAATCCATGATCTGGTAATAATTTTTCAAAAGTTTTAACATCAAATATGTTTAAGTAATCTTGTACATGAGGAGCATGTGTTGGTGAAGATTCTTTTTGATTAGTTATCACACCTGGCCATTTAACACCCTGTTTTTCTCTATCTTTAAATGTAGACAACCACTGATCTTTAACTGAATAATGATATATAGAACAATTTGTACATACAAATTTCCCATTTGGTTCAAGCCATTTATAGATTTTATCTAGTCCTTCTTCTATTTTGTCTCCACTTAAAAAATGTAATATTCTAGAAGCAAGTATTACTCCTAATGATTCCTCAGGAAAGTCAACTTCTTCAGGAAAACTTGCATGGTAAAGAAAAAGCTTATCTAACTTATCTTGAGGAGCATTTCTGACAAGAACTTCTAAATGTTCTTTACTAATATCTGCTGCTATAATTGTTTTATTCATTTCAAGGATTTTATGTGTTACCCATCCATAAGCTGGGCCAATTTCTAACACTAGTTTTTCTGTTTCCTTAGCAAATTGTGCAAAGTTTTTACCAAATTCATCCCATTCAAATTTCATGTAACCATATTGATTCATGGTGATTAATTCATCTCTTACTTGTTCTGGATTTGCATGCATTGGTACTTTAGAAATATCTATAGAACTAGCTAAAACACCAAATTCTGTAACTAATTCACTACTCTCTACAAAATATTTTACTTTTGTTTGATTCATTTCAATCTTATCTACTTATTTTATATGACTATTGTAACTTACATTTGAAAACAATGTAACTATCCTAAATAGGATAGGTGTTTATCACTTAGCGTTAACTTTTTTGCAATATTTTATTATTATAAATATATTTTTATTATTTTTATATGCTATCTTTCAAATCATTATTTCTTTTTTTTAATATTAAATATCCACCAATAGCTCCTAAAAATGAAATAAATGAGATATAAGAACCTAAGTAAATGGGTTTATTTCCAACATATTCTATAATCATAGAGCATATCATCGGGCTTGTTCCTCCAAAAACAGCCGCTCCTATACTATAGCTTAAAGCTACACAGCTATAACGACATTCAACAGGAAATATTTCTATAATAAAAACATTAACTCCTACTATTAGGATTGATACCAACATTGAACTAATAACTATATATAAAATTCTTAAACTAAAAATCGATTCATATATAAGCAAATCAAGAAAAAATAAATTATATAATGATAAAAGAGCGCATGCTAATATTAACATTTTTACTCTACTATACTTGTCTGATAACAAGCCGAAGATAGGTACAAATATTACCATAAGGCACATGAAAAAGAAATTGTTAAATTCTGAACTAACTGTATTTAACGATTTTATATAATTGGGAATGAACACTACTAAAAAATAGAAATTTGCATTATTTGCTCCAGCTAAAAAAATAGCTGATAAGAATTCTATTTTATATTTTTTAAGGCCATAAAAAAGAGGTATACCCTCTATTTTTGATTTATTTTCAATAAAAACTGGAGTTTCTTTTAGTTTTTTACGAATATAATATCCTATAATGGACAAACCAAATCCTATTAAAAATGCAAATCTCCAGCTATATTCTGGCAGGCCAGGATTTTGTAATATATTATTAACAAGTGTAGATAATAACACGCCAAACATTACACCCGTAAAAATCACTGCTCCAACACTTCCTATATACCTATTATCAGTATGTTCTATTGCATATATAGCCACACCACTAAATTCACCTCCTACAGATATACCTTGTATTATTCTTATTAATACTATCAAATAACATGATATTATACCTATTTGTTCATAAGTAGGTAATATAGATAATCCTAAAGAGGCTGCACCCATAAAAGATAAGCTAAGGACTAACGACTTTTTTCTACCATATTTATCTCCTATATATCCAAAAATTATTGATCCTAATGGTCTAAATAAAAAACCAACAGCAAATAACATATAAGTTACTATAAGACCCATAATTTCATCTAAAAAGGATAAATAATTTTTATAAATTATTGGTGCTAATAAGCCAAATATGACAAAATCATAAATTTCTAAACAACCAGCAAAAAAACAAGATAAAATTAAAGGTTTTGGTAGAGCTTTTTTCATTATAATTACATTAATTAATTTTTTGATGATGTTAGTTTAGTAGATAATATTATTAACCTCTCTCTTGAAGAAATACCAGTTTTTAATTTAATATTATTTAAATGAAATTTAACTGTACTTATAGATATTTGCAACTTATTTGATAAATATTTATTACTCGTACCAATCCTTAAATTTTTTAAAATCTCTATTTCTCTTTCAGTTAAGCCTTTCAATAAGGGACTAATATGTGATTTAGGTTTGTTATTGATATCCTCATTAAATACTAAGTCTATTGATTCTTTACTTAATAATATTTTCTGATTTTGATTAATTTTATTAGACATAAACAGAGCTAATAAATCATCACGTAATTCTTTCCTAATTGATTCTATTATACTTAAATTATTTATTATAATATCTCTATTCTGAGGGGTAAATTGGTCTACCATAAAATATGATATTGATATATAGTCTTTATTAAATTCACTAACAATAACACTACTATTTAATTTTTCGCCTTCTAATTTTTTTAAAAAAGGATGAAATAATTTATCCCCACTTCTTGTTGTTACTCTAATTTTATTTTTAAAATTTTCTACTACTTCTAAAGAAGAATAGTCGCTGAAATCCTTAAAAAAACTTTTTTTATTTTCTAATTCTTGCCATTTTTCACTATTACATATTTTAATACTTCTGCCTTGTTTATCAATAAACCTTTCTGCATAAGCACATATTCCAAAAGCTCGAAGATTAGTAAGAACTTCTATAAATAAATTAATCTGATTATTAGTTAATTCTTTTAATAAAGGACCATATTTGATAATTTCTTGTTTAATACTGCCTGTCATAAGTTTTTCACAATTTTGGTGCATATATTTGTGCATTAATCTAATTTTATTATATATTTCTTATATAATATCGTCTGCCTATTTTTTTAGCAGTAAATATCTTTTATAACATAACCGTAGTCCTTTGCAGCAAGCTGTATTTCATTTTTATATCTATCTTTTATCTCTCTTTTAAAAAACTCACTTGGTGCTTTTAATTTAATTTGTTTAGTATCATTATCCACTTCAGCAGATATCCTACTGATCCAACAAGTATCTATCGCATCGCCATTATCACCTAGTAATTCTGATATTTTGCTTCTGATATTTCCCCATATTCCAGTTCTAGGGGTAATTTGGTTTTGCTTGTTATGACTATTATCATTGGTTTTTTTAGTATATTGACAGCTAGCTTCTATTTTTGACTTAGTGCTAAAAACTATAGTGGTAATTGGCTGATATATACCATTATCTCCTAAGGACTCATATGTTGCCTTTACTTGCGACAAGATGATATCTTGCTCTAAATCAGTTAAATCAATCTTTATTCTTAAATTGATGGTTACCTTGTCATTATTGATTTCAAGATCTTGATAATTCTTTAGCAAGTTATAGGCTATATTTGGCTTTAGCACCGATGCTAGTTTCTTCTTCAAATGCCATTCTTGTGATACTAATCTAGTATCTTCTATTTCAGTGAGATACTTCTCAATCTTATCTTCATCCGTTTGATTGGCTCTTATTCTGAATGTTTCATTGCTTATTTTAACCGCATCTCTCATTTCATATCTGTATATTTTCTCCATATAGCTCATGAATCCTTTTTTGCTGTTAAATAGGTGGCTTTGCAGCTTATTGGCTAGAGATTTTAAGATTTCATTCATGGCATGTAGGCTAAAATCTCTACCTGAAGCTGATTGCAGATCGCTACCATCTTCTGATGATAAGGGATAAAACTCTGATAGTTTTTTAGGTTTATCGAAATAACTATTATTTTGCTTTGTTTCAACAAACTCATTAGTCAATT
>JAYUJO010000216.1:0-4421 GCA_043765215.1 Rickettsiales bacterium
ACTTTATTACCTTCTTCCTTAAATCTATACTATATGCTTGCATTTCTAACTCTTTACTATCACTCTTTCTATGCTATCTCAAGTTAATTTACTATAGTAAAAAATTGGTCTTGCAAGCTATTGTTAGCTTGCTTTATTTTAGATTTATTTCATTTGTTAATTAATTTTTCAAGCAAATCTCGTTTTATTTTCTAAAAAAACTAAATTTATATATTTTTTTTTCGTCTTTCTAAAATTATGAATAAGCAAAGCTTATTCATAATTGGCGTTATATTAATCACACTATATATCCATTATAGTAATAATAACTGTTTGTAATATTAATTCCTGGTAGTCAAGCTTGTATGGTTTGGGTTAATATTCAACATAATAGGTTCTAGCTAAATTATATAAGCACATTAAATTTTGAGTAAAATTATGAAAATTTCAAAAATTCTAACTAATATTTCTATAATATCACTTCTAACATTATCCATTGCAATAGCTGCTGAAGATAGATTATATAATCCAAATTATGAGAATGAAGGGCAAATGCTTTTTAAACTTCGTGGTTCGTATGCGAATGTCAAATCAAAGCCAAAAAAATACTCAGAAGAGCTAGCAAAATTTAATAAGCCAGGTTCTTTGGTATCAGCCAGCTACGGCGCTGAAGGTGCAGTTTCATATTTCTTTATGGATAGTTTAGCAGCTGAATTATCTGCAGGTTTTAATGTACTTAGAGTTAAAAAATCAGTTATAGAGAGTGCTTCAAAAACTCTTGGTAATGGTAAGGGTAAAATTAATAAAAACAATGATATTTACATGGTTCCAGTAACTGCAACAATTCAATTTCATGTTGCACCTTATGGGGCAATTAGACCTTATATTGGTGGTGGTTTTCATGGTACTTACATGTATTCTCGCACTAATGGTATGTCTGTTGGCAATGGCGTTGGTGGTGTCGTACAAGCTGGTGTGGATATCTTTGCAAAAGATGATACGTTTTTCACACTTGATGTAAGACAGCATTTCTTACAAACAAATCTAACTTTCAAACAAAGTTTACTTGGAAGCCGAGAAGCTAAATCTAAAGTAGCTTGGAATCCATTAATTATTTCAGCTGGTATTGGTTTTAAATTTTAATTAAATCTTTTATGGCGTGAGTTTATTTTTCACGCCACATATTATATGTTTAATATCTTTGATATGATAAATTTCCCTCTATTATCAAGTTCTATACCTCCAAACAAAAAAGAAGCTTTCATTAAACGCAGAGAGTTTTTTGAAGAAATAAAGCAAAAATTAAATGAAAAACAAATTACTATAATTAGTGGCATTCCTGGAAGTGGTAAGAGTATTTGTATCCATGAATATGTTAGAAAACTAGATGATAAAGCTGTTATAGTAAGGTGGTTTAATGCTGGAAACTATGAAAATATATTAAGGGGTTTTAAAGAAATCGCTTTAGAGCTAAATACTGATCTTACTAATAGAAATAAGTTCTTCAATGATATTTACTCGATAATATATACCATTAAAAATACTCTTAAGAAGTGTACAAAAAAAATAATCTTTGTTTTTGATAATGTTAATAATTATGATGATATTTCTTTTCTATCGAATCTACCTAATAACATAAAAATATTAATTACTACAAGAAATGAAAATTTATTAAGTCCCAATATTGATATTAATTATATTTATTTAAAAGAATTTACTCTTGATGAAGCCAGAGAATATTTAAAATTTAACTTAAGCTTATATAGACTTTTATCGTCACAAAATATCGAATCGATAATTTCAAAAGTTAATTTAACACCATATATATTAGCTAAAGTTTCTACATTTTTAAAACTTAATGAATATATGGATATCAACGAATATTTAGCAAAATTAGAGTTAAAAGATTCAAATCAAGCTGAAAGTGATATTTTATTTGATGATTTACTAATTAAAGAAGATGGTCCTAAAGCCTGGAATTTATTACAATATCTTTCATATTTGGATCCATATTTTATAAATATAAAAATCATCAAAAAATTATTATCTATAGAAGAAGATGAATTTCAAAATATAGTAAAAATATTAAAATCATATTCATTAGTAAGTATAATTCATGATCAATATGGTGAAATTGGCTTAAAGTTAAATCCCCTAATTCAAAATGAGGTGAGAATTTATGCTGCTGATAAAGTGCATTATTATGATCAAACTGAAATAAAAGATTCGATTTTAGAAACGTTAAATTCGATTATGCCAAAAATTATTAATCATGTAGATAAGAATTTTTTTAGTACAAAACTTTTATATTTACATGTAAAAAAAGTTTTAGAAAATAATATTAATATTGAATTGTTATCAGAAACCTCAACTTTTAATATTGCTAATTTGTCCCATAAATTAGGCGTCTATTATAATTTAACGCTAAAAAAATATGATCAAGCTATCATATATCAAGAGAAAGCTGTTGAAATTATCAGATCTTTATGTTTAATTAATGAAAAATATATTATCTATAAAAAAGATTTTTTAGTTGCGTTAAATTCTACATATGAATCATTAAGCGGTGCGCAAAAGGCTCAGAAAATACATATAGAGTCAAATGCTGATTGTGCATTTAATGAAGATAGAATTCATCATGAAAAAAATTTTGGTAGTCACTCTGATGGTGATATACTTTTAGATCCTGTTGTTAAATTTATGGGTCACGCGCCTTATAGTGATTAACCATAAATATTAAAATATTTTTTTAAATCCCTTTTCGATAATCAAAAGATTGATTTGATGATATAATTTCTTGAATTGCTTGATCAAGAACTGGTTGATCAATACGCTTTGCATCTATATATTTTATAACATTAATTAATTGATGAGTAAGATCAGTATGATGAGCATTCATTGCGCCGTAAAGATCATCAATTTCAAAAGGAGAAGGGTTGTCATAAATTATTTTATGCGCAGCATTTTTAACATCTTTAGGAAAGTTGGAAACAAATTTAAGAATTTTCTCTAAATATTTTTTATCACTTGAGATATAATAACTTTGAACAAAAAACTCAGTTAGCATTAAATTGAAATTACTATCATCTGGTCCTGAGTAAATTAAAAAATTTACATTCATATTTAATTTGCTTTTCTGTAAATTTTGATATTTGACTGGCAAACTCTCATACCAACCTTTATTGTTAACTATAGCTTGAGATATAGCTTTTTGAATAAGTTCAGAATAATTTGGAATTATTGCAGTAATGTCTTGAATCAAATCCGGATAAAAGTAAAAAATAACGGTTAAGTTTTTGCCAAGATTTTCTGCATTAGATGCTGTTGCTTCTGCATTATTTGCATAAAAATCGATAATATCTTTTACCGCTTGAACCGAAGGATCTTGATAAAAAACTTTACCTTGCGCATAACTAGTATTTGACATTAAAATGACAATTAAAATACTCTGAATAAATTTCAACATATTATTTGTTTATTATTTTAGATTTAAATCAAATGAGCAATTATCTTAGAAGTTAATTGTTCTTTTTTCAATATCAAGAGCTGCCTCTTTAATCGCCTCATTGAGTGTTGGATGAGCATGACAGGTGCGCGCAATATCTTCAGCTGCGCCGCCAAACTCCATATAAGCTACAACTTCACCAATTAAAGTTCCTGCCTGGGCTCCAATAATATGGGCTCCAAGAATTCTATCTGTAGTAGCGCAAGCAAGTAATTTAACCATACCATCAGTCTCACCAACGCTTCTTGCCCTTGAGTTAGCCATAAATGGAAATTTACCAACTTTATATTTTATGCCCGAATTTTTTAAATCCTCTTCAGTTTTGCCAACTGATGCAACTTCTGGATGAGTGTAGATTACTCCTGGAATTAAATCATAATTAACATGACCTGCCTGATTATTCATAATTTCCACAGCAGCGACCGCCTCTTCTTCAGCTTTATGTGCAAGCATAGATCCACGTATAACATCACCAATTGCATAAATATTGCTTATATTTGTTTGAAAATGATCATTAACTTTGATTTTATTTTCATCCATTTCTATTTTGGTATTTTCTAAGCCAAGGCCATCAGTATTAGGCTTTCTTCCAACTGAAACTAAAACAACATCACATTCAATTTGCGTTTCTTTAGAATTAGACATATTGGCGAGATTCAAAATCACTCTATTATTTTTCTTTTCCGCTTTTAACACTTTTGTGCTAAGCAAAAATTCAAAGCCTTGTTTTATTAAAATTTTATGGAAATTTTTGCCAATTTCACCGTCAAGTGCAGGTACTATTTTATCAGCATATTCAATAACAGTAACTGTGCTGCCTAAACGCTTCCAAACAGAGCCAAGCTCAAGACCAATATAACCACCGCCAATAACTATTAATTCTTTGGGAACAGATTGAAGAGATAGTGCGCCTGTTGAAGAAACAATAGTTTGCTCA
>JAYUJO010000217.1:0-1637 GCA_043765215.1 Rickettsiales bacterium
GTTTCTCCGTTAGAGCCCCTACAGCTTATTTTTAAGTTTTAAAATATCATCATAAGATAAACCAGTAACTAAGGTAATAGTTTTTGTATCTATATTTTCTTTCAGCATGTTAATAGCTATTTTCTCGACACCTTCAGCTCTTCCTTGCTCGATACCCCTGCTCAAAGCAGCATCTAGCTCATCTCTATCATTATAGAGCTTTTTTTGATAATAAGAGTAATCAGATCGTTCTTCTGGTGTCATCTTCAGGATAGATAATTTTGCGGCTACTTGCTCCATATAAGGAGAGTGATAGTTTTCTGGCACTTCATCATATTTCATTACGTGCAACCATTCATCTATTTCTTTCTCTAATCGATCATTAAATAATGGAACTGATATAAAGAAATATTCTGGTAAGATATCGGTAGCATCAAATGTTTTGCCAGTTTCTTTATTTTCAATATGAACTGATAATTTGTCATTAGTTTCAATTTCATGAATGATGGTCTTGCCGTGATAAATCGAGCCACTACCATTACCTATTGGAAAATACAATAATGAGATGTGAAATATTTTAATTATTTGCGTATAATCTTCTCTTTGAGCCAAATTATCTACGATTAGCCTAGAGCTATTGAAGCAAGCTTTGTGAATATACGAGTTCTTAACATTGCGCTCAATTTCAATGATATATTTATGCTTGTCTTCATCTTCGACAATTAAATCAGCAAGACTTCTTTTGCTTTTGCTATCTTCTTTATTACTCTCGCTCTCAAGCAGAGCTACTATTTTAACATCCTTATAGCCTTTAGTTTTAAGAAGAGCTGAGATAAAGCCTTCGACTATGCCGTAATCGCCTTTATCTCTTAATAAATATTTGATGGCGTAGTCAAAGCTCACTAGTGGCTGATTGTTACTCATAGTCGTAATGTTTAATTGGTTGATTTATAGCTCTTACTAAATATTAGTATAACATAAAATCTTACAAAACTATAAATATTATTGAGTTTTTCTATAGTTTATAAGGTAATATTTTGTACTTAATAAAAACTATAACTAACCTTGAATTGCTATTGTATTCACATCGTCTATTTTATCTTTTTTGGTTTATTAATTCTTTTAAATCCCATTGCCTACCATTCCTAAAATATTTTCTATTTTTATATTGTTTGCATCTATTGTATATTTTATTTATTTGATAATTAATAAAAAGTTATATCAGCTCATTTGTAAGAATAGCAATATACGCAAGATGCATTGAAGCAATGCTTGATTTCAAAGCATAATTAATCTGTTATTACATCAAACAAAAAATTTGCTGGTTCTCTTTAATTATCATAAAATATTTTCGATATATTCATGTGATAATACAGCAAACTACTAACTCTGATTTCTTATTATTTAGTTTTCAACTGACTGGATGATTTAGCTTTATTTCATATAGTATTTTTTTCTTGCTATAGAGAAAGTGATAATATAACCTATTAACAATATTACTATGAGTATCTCCTAGCGATTAAGAAAATAGATTTAGGAATAAAAATAATAAAGCACAGAAATAAGATGTTAGAAATAATAGAATTATATGCAAAAATAAAAAAGAGTAAAAAATATTTAGAGCCCTCTGAGCTTAAGAGATTAAGAATTGAGCAATA
>JAYUJO010000218.1:0-4406 GCA_043765215.1 Rickettsiales bacterium
TGTTTATTGCCGCTAAAATCAATTGCATGCACTACTTTGATAATATCTTTAAATTCAGAGCCGTAAGATCCAGCATTCATAGCAACTCCTCCTCCAACAGTTCCTGGAATTCCTACCATAAATTCAAAATTTTTAATATTATCATTCAAAGCATATTTAGCCAAATTATAATTCAGACAGCCAGAGCCGACTACTAAGTTACCCGCATCATTAACTTCAATATTAGTAAAATTCTGACCAAGTTTGACTACGATTCCTTCAACTCCACCATCTCTTATGATCAAATTCGAACCGGCACCAATAATATGCACTGGTAACTGCTTATTATTGGCTCTTAATAAATTGATTAAATCATCTTCATCATGGGGTTTAAAAAATATATCAGCGCATCCCCCAACTTTAAACCAAGTCAAGTGAGCTAAATTATATTTTTCTCGAATTTTTCCACGGATATTATTAAATTGCATATTAACTAAATTATTATTTTAATTGATTAGGCAATTCATTAGCCCAAGTAGAAATACTTCCAGCTCCCATCATCACAACTAAATCACCATTTTTTACTTGCCCATCAATAATTTTAGCTATATCTAAATGATTCTCAAGGTAATGGACATTATCATGAATCTTGCTCATTGAGCGTACTAGTTGTTCACTATTAATTCCATCAATTATTTCTTCTCCAGCTGCATAAACATCAACAACATACACTATATCTGCATCTGAAAAACAAGTTGTAAATTCTTCAAACAAACTCGATAATCTTGAATAGCGATGGGGCTGAAATATTGCAATAACGCGCGATAATCTGCTGCTAGCAATAGTTCTAGCTGTAGCCAATGTTGCACTAACTTCAACTGGGTGATGAGCATAATCATCAATAATTTCAGCTCCCTTATGCTCTAATATTTTGGTAAATCTTCTTTTGACACCTTGAAATGCTTTGAAGCCATCTTTTATTATTTTAAGGCCAAAATTAAGCTCAATTCCAATAGCAATCGCAGCTAAGGCATTTAGAACATTATGCTTTCCTGGTGTTGGAATTGAAATATGTTCAATGGTAGTTATGCCAATAGAATTTGGCAATTGTAATTTAATATCAAACGTAGATGTATAAATATTTGACCTAATGTTAAAAGCTATTATGTGTGCATCATTTGATTCAATGCCATAAGTAATAATGCGACGCTCAGTCACATCCTCAACTAATTTTCTAACTGTTGGATGATCAATACAAGCAACGCCGAAACCGTAAAAAGGCAAATTACGAATGAAACTTTTAAAAGCATTAATTAAAGTATCAAAATCTTTATAATAATCCATATGTTCAGGATCAATATTAGTAATGACGCCTATAGTAGATGGTATTTTAATAAAGGTTGCATCAGACTCGTCAGCTTCAACAATTAAATAATTACTATCACCAACATACGCATTAGTGCTTTTATTGTTAATTATTCCACCGTTAATCACAGTTGGCTCTAATCCAGCCGCCTCGAATAAACATGCCACCAATGAAGTTGTAGTAGTTTTTCCATGCGAACCAGAAATTGCTATTGAGCATTTTAAGCGCATTAACTCTGCTAACATTTCAGCACGGCGTATAATTGGTATTTTTTGTTCTAAAGCCGCTATTACTTCTGGATTATCCATCTTAACAGCTGATGATATAACCACATATGAGACATTCATTATATTTAAATGACTATGGCCAATAATTATACTTATCCCCTTTTCTTGTAATCTTTTTGTATTATTATTTTCGTATGAATCAGAACCTTGTATTTTATAACCAAGATTATACATAACCTCAGCAATTCCGCTCATGCCAATACCACCAATGCCTACAAAATGAATTGTATCTAAGGTGCCATTTTTCATTTTAGTTTCAAGTAAAAGCATAGTTATATTTACATATAATGATTAATAATTAATTTAAGCAAATGGGTAAGTTCTGCTTATACATAATTGGCGTTAATTCGGCCATATTAACGACTAATTATCACGAATGCAACCGCAAACGGTTCATCATCTGACAAAGATACTAGAATATTACACTCTTCAATTTCTTTTAATTTACCATTTTCAATTAATATGTAAGGAGCGCCCTGATCATTATTTAAAACTGCAATATCCTTAAATGCAATATCACCAATTCCAGTGCCAATAGCTTTTGAAAAAGCTTCTTTTGCGGCAAATCTTTTGGCTAAATAATTTATTTTTTTATGGATAGGTAATGTTGAAAATTTTTTTATTTCTAATGAATGGAAATTTTTATCTAAAAAAGCATCACCATATTTTTGATAAATTACTTTTATACGATCAATATTAACGATATCTGTTCCTATACCTATTATATTCATTTTAAAATATATTTATTTACTAAAATAGCTTTTTTTTGTAACACCAAATGGTTTAATTTTTTTTGGAATTATTGCTGAAGTAGATTTAGTAACTTTAACAATTGACTTCATAATTTTAACATATTTAGATTGAGAGCCCTTAATTTTAAATTCATCTATTACTATATTTTCTTTAAATTGTCCAGATTTAAGTATTTTTGGAGAAATGTGAAATATTTTATTTTTAAATTTAGATTTAAATTCTTCAACAGATTTACTAGGAGTAATATGCGCTAATTCTTCACCGTAATTATTTACATCAATTTCAGTAAGCTCGTTAATTGCTTTAGTAGATAATTTAATTTTTAAGCCGTCAATATTTTTAGGTATGACTGTATTTTTATAAATTTCTTCTGCTGCATGTAATTTTTTATGAATTAAATCTCTAAATTTTGATCCATCTATAGCAGTTTTCGACTCAGATGCGCCGGTTTTAGAATGTTTACTAGACGATGGAGCTGCTCCTTCAATGCCAATTAATATACTACCTGGTTTATCTGGTGGAACGGTTGGTTGATAATGAATATATAAATGACCATGGTCTTCATCTGGTTTATCAACAACTTTACCCATAGAGTCTTTACCACTAAATTCAGCATTTAAAGCTAAATCTACTCCATAATGTTTAGTTTTGACTTTTAATAATTTATTATTAAAAAAATCTTTAGCACCAATTTTAAAACCTTTTTTCTCAATCAATTCATATTCACCATTTTCTTCATTTTTTTTCTAATTACATCATGAGTTGCAGCGGATCTATTGTAAACAACTTTATTTTCATCTAATGCTTTACGTTGATCTTGATGACGTGATTTTCCATCAATTTCTTTATTTCCAGATGTTATCCAATTTATCAGGCTCTCATCACTATCAACTGGAATTTCAATTTTAATGCGCCCTCCATGAACTAGATAGGATGAAACTGGTAAGTTATTTTCACTAGCTAATTGAGTTTTATTATCACCAATAACATAAATTTCATTAGCACCAGTCATTATTAACACTCTTTTAAAAACATCTGCTGATAATTTTTCTTGCTTATAAACTTCATGCTCAATTCCATATTCTTTTATTGCACCTTTAAAACGAGTTAAGTAAGTTTGAATTTTATTTTTATCATTTTCAATTTCTTCAGCAAATGATTGAGATTTAACCTCGTTTGAGATATTTAATTTTAACTCTTGATCTATTAAATTTGCTTTCTTTGTTGAATTATTTTTTTTTGAACTCATATAATACCAGACACATTTAAATATATTTTTTTATAGTCATGATCTTAGATAATCAACCAGTCAAAATTAATATTATATTAATTTTTTAATCTTTCAACTTTTTGTATTACATCTAGCATTCTAAGAGAATTAATAATTTTTTCTATGTGTTCTACAGATTTTACTTCAATATCAAAATTAATTTCAAAATAATCACTTTTACGAGTAATAACTTTGATATTAATTATATTGCCAGCATTACGAGCAATTTCAGCAGTTGCTAAAGATAAGCTATTTGTTTCATTTAAAAGCAATAGATTTATTCTACATATAAATGGAATATTTGAAGCATTACTATCCCATGTTAGGTCAATAATGCTATCAGGCATACCAGAAAAATTACCAAGCATTTCACAGTCCGTTGTGTGAATCGTCACACCACTTCCTGAATGAATCACGCCAACAATATTGTCACCTGGTAGAGGATGGCAACATTTGGCATAATGCATAGCCATTCCTGATATTAAACCTTTAATGGGAACGCGATTATCTTGAGAAACTTCAGTTTTTTTCCTAGGAAATTTAAGCAAAGATAAAGTGGAGCTAAGCCTACTTTTTTTAGGTTTAACATGATTAACCACTTCTTCTCGAGTGATGGCTCCTTCACCGATAGCAAAATATAAATCTTTTTTAGTCTTATTATAGAATTCACATGCAGATTCAAGAGCCTTATTTTCATTTTCAATACCAGCAACTTTAAATGATTTGCTTAAAATATTATTGCCAAGTTTAA
>JAYUJO010000219.1:0-1624 GCA_043765215.1 Rickettsiales bacterium
GCGACTCTAGGGGTTAAATCCATTAATTTAGCAATCTGCGCAACTTGAATCGCAATTTCAGTAGTATCTTTGGCATCGGGCAGCTCGCAAACCGTATTATCTGCAATAATGACATTATGTTTAGATGATAACATAATCGAATAGCCCAATATACGTTTGCCAGCTTTTGGATTAATAACTTTTTGGATCTCATTTAAACTAGTATAAAAGCTCTTAGTGATTCCAGTAACCATTGCATCAGCATCACCACATGCAATCATACAAGCTGCAAAAACATTACGGTCCCTTTTAACCATTCGAGCGCAATCACGATATAAATAACCTTGCCTTTGTAATTTTATATATAGATGATCAATATATTTATCTAAATTTGAGTTAATTGCAGCATTTATGATAGTGATTCCATCTAATGAGTGATTATGCCCCATGGCTTTTACTTGTTGCTCAATTTTACTTTGCCTGCCAACTAATATTGGTGTGCCATAATTTTCATCACGCATCATCATTGCAGCTTTGATAACTTCTTCTTCCTCTCCTTCTGCAAAAATTATTCTTTGCATTTCTGAATGTTGAATCCTCTCATAAACAAAATGCATATAGGAGGAAGTTCGATTTAATCTGCTAGCTAAGCTTGCCTTATATTTTTTAATATTTAAATTACTAATTTTAGCAACGCCAGTAGCAATAGCTGCTTGAGCAACTGCTACAGAAATTGTGCTGATTAGGCGTGGATCAAATGGAACTGGAATTATATAGTCTGGACCAAATGATTTGCGCCCGGTGCCGTAAGCTCTATATACTTCGACAGGAACAGGTTTGCGAGCAAGTTCTGCTAATGCATTTGCTGCAGCAATTTTCATTGCTTCATTAATACATGTTGCCCGAACGTCTAAAGCTCCTCTGAATATATAGGGAAAACCCATGACGTTATTAATTTGATTATTATAATCTGATCTACCAGTAGCAATAATTGCATCATCTCGCACCAACTTAATCTCTTCTGGAGTAATTTCTGGATCTGGATTTGCCATAGCAAAAATAATTGGAGAAGGAGCCATTGACTGCACCATTTCTTTAGTCACCGCTCCTTTAACGGATAAACCAATAAATACATCGGCATTGACCATTACGTCTGATAAAGTTCTGTGATTGGTCTCTATTGCATTATCTTCCTTCCATTTATTCATACCCTCGATGCGCCCTTTATAGATCACACCTTTAGTATCACATAAAATGACATTATCCTTATTAACTCCCATCGATATAATTAAATTAATGCAAGCAATGGCAGCAGCCCCGGCGCCATTAACAACTATTTTAACAGTCGACATAATGCGATTAGTTAGGAATAGGGCATTTATTAAACCCGCTGCTGTGATGATGGCTGTACCATGTTGATCATCGTGGAAAACAGGTATACTCATATATTCTTTAAGCTTTTCCTCAATGATAAAACATTCAGGAGCTTTGATATCTTCTAAATTAATTCCACCCCAGCTGTAACCAAGATGCTTAACAGCATTAATAAATTCTTCTGGATCTGTAGTATCTACTTGAATATCAAAACTATCAATATCAGCAAATTTTTTAAATAATACTGATTTTCCTTCCATAACGGGTTTAG
>JAYUJO010000220.1:0-4385 GCA_043765215.1 Rickettsiales bacterium
ATAGCTACAAAAGCAAATATTAATAATTTATATGAGGAATTAGATAGTTACTTAGCAAATATCGCTGAATATGAAAACCTCGTTAATAGCCCAGTTAGAGCTAATTTACAGAGTTTAAAGAATAAATTCATCACATATGGCAAAGATACAGCTGAAGCTAATGGTAAAGCTGATAATAAAGGATCATATAATGCTTTTGAGTTATTTGCTTTAGATCACTTCCAGGTTCAAGCTGGGGAGATAGATTTTGACTCGCGCGACGTGATGCAGGCACCAAATAAATATAATAGTCAAGAGCGTGATGATGAAGGCCATTATATTGAAGAGGATGCAGATCATCATAATATAGAAAATACTATAAAAACTAAAAAACAGGATGAGTTAAATAAAGAGCATGTAAGTTTAAAAGACCATGTAGATATGCTCAAAAAGGGGATGTTAAAGAATGGTCAATATCAAAA
Organism: Rickettsiales bacterium; assembly: GCA_043765215.1. Taxonomy (GTDB): domain Bacteria; phylum Pseudomonadota; class Alphaproteobacteria; order Rickettsiales; family Rickettsiaceae; genus Megaera_A. Next base: position 462 of record JAYUJO010000220.1, read on the forward strand.
GTTGCGTTGGTCTGATTTAGACAAGTTAGATAAGGACTTAGTGCTACATAGTTATTTATTTCCTGAAGATAAAGATTCGCTGCAAAAACAGATAGAAGCAATTATGGATATAGAATCTAAAATTAAGCATGAAGGTAATATAGTAATGGATATGTGGCGTGAAGCTGGGGCTATAACTATGGAATCAAATCAAGAATTAGATGGTAATCTAGCTAAGATGAGAGACTTTTTAGCGGCTAGAGCAATAGCTCAAAAAGCTTACAAAGATTTTAGTATGAAGAAAATAACTAAAGAGGAGTTAGAGGAATTAGTAGATGCAAAAAGTATCTGCGCCAAAGAGGTTATAGATGTTTATCATCAGGAAGTTCAAGGCAAGGTAGTATTGGCTGAGAGTGATAATATAGGTAAGGCTCAGTCTGGAGAACATTCATTAAATGATGACAAAAATATATCTGAGACAAGTATGGTTAAGATCATGAGTCAGGTTGGTTGTAATTATCAGACATTATTGCGAAACGCTAAAATGACTGAAGAGAAGAACTATTTTGAAAAAACAGGTAACAATACTATATATAATAATCCACATTACATAAATATTATAGAACTTGCAAGGAAGGCTCAACACGCAGACTTAAATGAGAGCGAGGCTAGTGAGGTACGAAGTAACTATATAGAGTTGAACTTTAGGCAGAATGCAGGATCAGACAAAATAAAAGAGTTAGATATCAAAAGAACTAAAGCCTTAAATCAATCAAGATTCGATTTAGGTAAGATACAAGAATGTGAGGATTTTCAATTTGTATCATTTAAAAAATATATAAGTAGCGTATATGAAACTGACCGACTAGAAGTGATCAAACATTTTAGCTCCATGTTAGATAAAGCTGAAGATAAGGAGCAATATATTGAAGATTTGATTAAGTCGCCAAAGTCTTTAGGCAAGCTTAAGAATCACGGAATAATAGCTAAAATATTCAAGAATGCTGATCAAAGAGAGTTTGAACAACAAATGGAATTATTTGGTCAGATGGTAAGCACATATGCGGCAGGAAAATATGGCCAGGAGATGGTGGATGTCAGGGATAGATGTCAAAAAAATAAATATAAAGAAGTATTGAATGAAATAGATAAAGAGATAGCTGATTTAAGAAGTAATTTAGCTAATGGAGATGAGCGTGATTTAATGCAGTCATTGAAAATAGCGCAAAACGATGCGATTAAAGCTGGAGAGATATGTGATACTAAATATTGCAAAAATATAAATAGTCTATTTAAAGAAGATGTTGTAGTTGATTTATGTAATAATAGCCAAGGATCGGTGAATGAAGTTGGTTTAGAGACTAATTCACATGATGTAGAAAAGACATTTGATCAAGCAGAGAATGCAGTGCCTGTAATAAGTAATGAAACTGGAATATCTGAGCAGGAGTTTGAGGAAAAGCTAGCTATTAAGAGAAGTACATATAGCCAGAGTTATAATCGAGGAGATAAATCAGAAAAGCAAAAAGAAGTAAAAGCAGCAAATACAAATGATGACAAGCTTACCGATAAAAATGCGGTAGATGACAAGCTGATTAGTAAAGCTGATATTGAGCATAAAACTGCAAATAACGTTAGTGATAATAAAGAGCTAAATATTACTGAATTTAAAACTAAAGATTCACAGAGAATTGATACATCATCTAAGGGACGCATTAATAATAGATATGAAAATGGATATGCTAAATCTGACAATAAGTATCGTCTAAGTTATGAGGAGGTAAATGATGCACTAAATAGTAGTATTTGTGAAGAAATATTTAGAACATACGTTAATGGTATTAAGCCAGATGATTCTATTATTAAGAGAGGGAATAATATCTCGCGCGGAAGTTTGGGAATGAATCTAAATATTGGAGTATGGCATAGACTTAGTAAAAATATCAGCGGTAATATATAGTTTTGTAGAACAGTCTACATCTTGTAGTAAGTATGAGGCATTAGAAATAGTAGCTGAGGTTGCTGGTGTAAGAGAAGTTAGCAAAGACAGGGTAAGAGCTAAAGCTAATAAAATACCATCTGTGAATATTAAAGAGCAAGAGAGGCTAGATGCATTAAGAAAAGAGACGGTTAATGAATGGTGTGTATTAGATAAAGTACCAAATGGAGCTAAGGAGTTCAAGGCATATACAGATTTAAAGTTTATGCTTAAAAGTAAGGAGCTAACAGCTATTTATCCATATCGTAATATAAATAATGAATTATTAGGTTATGCAGTTAGGTTAGAGGAAAAGGAAGGTAAGGGTAAGGACGTATTACCAGTATCTTATTGTTATAACGAATCTAAGAAGAAATATGCATGGCGCTCAAAGGGATTTACTGATAATGAGCAGGATTTGCGCTATAAGGCAATATATGGGGCAGAGAAGTTAAAGCACTCAGAGAGTCTTGAGATTATTAAGGATAAGGAAAGTCCAGATAACCAGATAAACGTAAATGTAAAAATCAAGCCAGTATTGATAGTAGAAGGAGAAAAGTCGGCAAACGAAGCGCAAAGATTGCTACCTGAATATAGTGTGATTAGTTGGATGGGAGGAGTACATGGAGTATCTAAAGTTAACTGGCAACATTTAAAAGGAAGAGAAGTAGTGATATGGCCAGATAATGATAAGGAGGGAATAAGTTCAGCAGATAACATCAAAAAATATATTGATAGAGTAAATGGTCACGTTGGATTAGTTGGTGTAGTAGATACAGCTAAGCTAGAATTACCAAATAAATGGGATTTAGCTGATGAGATGCCAGAGCATTTAAATATCCAAAAAGTACGAAACATCCTTTTGGAGAAAAAAACTGCTGAAATGAATATTGATCAGCATCAGCAAATGACTGAAAATACATCGACTAAAACAGGTGTAGATGGGTGGAATGGAGTATTAAAAACAATGGATGCCATGGCCAAGATGGGTAAAGTTGATATTGATGAGGTCCATTCAAACAAGATGTATAAAACTACATTAGCCTCGATTGGAGTTGATAGTAAAACAGAAGTAACACCTATTATAAATATAAAACAGGCAATAACTGATTTGCAGTATAAATATGATGAACTTAAAAATAACTTCCATGATGATAGATTAAATCTTGATCAGAATATGACCAAAGAGAAAAAATATGAGCATGAATTAACCAGAGAAGCGGTAATCATGCATTGCGCTGCATTAGATATTAAGAAAGGTCAGCAGTTACCGCAAACTCATATAGATCATATAAGGAAAACAGCCAATCAAATAGCCAGTAAGCTTGGCAGCACAAGAAGCTATGATGAAGGAGCAGGAGGCGAGGAATTCTACAACATCATTTATAGTGAGAAATGGTGGAGTCAGTTAAAGCAAAAGAATATGCAGCAAGTTGATGTTGCTAAAGCAAAATTAGAGTCAAAAAATATAGATGAATATACTCATTTATTAAATACGCAACATAAGGATTATATAAAGAGGCAAGATCCAAGAGATAAAACGCAATTAAATCATGTAACTACTAAGGAGCATGAGAGCATGATGGAGGAGATAAATAAATCTGCTACATATTTAGTTGATAATAACATTAAAACCGAGCATCAAATACTGCATAGTTATAAGGTTAATATGACTCCACAAGCAGTGGTCAAGTCCTTAAATGATCAGTGCACCAAATATCATGCTGATATTATAGAGCGTTATTTGGATCAGATTAATAACAATAAGCCAGTTACTCTGAATCATATGGAATTCCATTGCCCAATGAAGTATTTATCGCATTTACAAGAACATCATCTGCATAATAAATATATGCCACATAATTATATTATAGTTAAAAAAGTTGATATAAGAGATATAAAGTGATAGAATAAAAGGAAAATGGCAAAACCATATAGTTACGATTTAAGAAAAAAAATAATTGAAT
>JAYUJO010000221.1:0-4365 GCA_043765215.1 Rickettsiales bacterium
ATCATGCTTTTATAATTACATTCAAAAAATTTACGTTGAATATCGATAAAATCAGTGGCAGTTTTACATTGCAAACAAGTCTGGCCCATTGTTAAATTATGTTTAAAAGCATTATTTATATTTTGTGATAAATTCTCAAATAAAGATTTTGTATTACTACAGCTGGTTTGCGCAGTATCTTTTGCATTATGAATTGCTTCTTCTGCCACATGGGCAAATTTGTTAAATCCTTCTTTAACATTTGATTCAAAACTATCTTTAATGTCATTAATCGTACTGCTAATTTTTTTTGAATCTTTTTTCAAGTTCATATTTTTTTCATTAATAAATTTATTAGTCATGGTAATTTACTCCGTATAAAATAATTATAATACTAAGGCAATATTAATATATTAATTATGATTTACCAAGTTTTTTACTGGCGAATATCCCTAGATTTATCGATATCAATATTACTTAGTGGCATATTAGTTCGATATGGATTAATATCAATGCCGCCTCTTCTAGTATATTTTGCATATACTAATAATTCATTGGGCGCACAAATTTGCATAATATCGTTAAAAATATGTTCAACACATTGCTCATGAAATTCATTATGATTACGAAAAGATATGATATATTTAAGAAGTGATTGATGGTCAATTTTTAAGCCAATATATTTTATATATATCGATGCCCAATCTGGTTGATTGGTTACTAAACAATTTGATTTTAATAAATTTGAATGTAATTCTTCTTCAACTAATATATTTTTTTGAGATAATTTTAAGAGATTTGAATCAACATCATAAATATCAGTTTCGATATCATATTTGTCCAGGCAAATGCCATTAAATAAAGTTAATTTATTATCCACAAAAGATTCAAGGCTAAAAATTTCGACTATTACATTAGACTTTGTGTATTCACAAAAATCATTAATTAATAATTCAAGAATTTGCTGTTCATTATTAAACTTACTATTATGAAAAGAATTTAAGTATAATTTAACTGACTTAGACTCAACGGTAAATTCAGATTGACAAGGAACTTGAAATTTAATAATTCTAACTTCGGGTTTACCTTTTAAATTAAGCCATGAAAATTCATAGCAATTCCAAATATCATAACCACGAAAAAGTTCTTGAACATTTTTTATGCCAATTATTTCTCGAGCTATTTGCCTTGGAATTGACTCTAAAAGTGTTTTGTCATATTGACTATTATAGTTTGATTCTTTGCCTAAATGTAAATTCATAATTGCTTTATAATATTTTTATATATGATAAAATTAATTAGCCATAAAGCAACCTATTTTTTAGTAAGTTAATACTATTTTCCAAACTATTTTTTTCTTGTTTAGTTAGTAAGGTTGGAGCATTTTCGACACAAATTATCAATCCGTCTCCTTCATCTTTAGAAACGATGCGGGAAATATACATAGCATAATTTTTATTTAATGTTGAAAAATTATGTTTAATCAGTTCATATTCATGTAAATTCCGAAATATATATTCAGAATTCTTTTGAATAAAACTTATAACGTCTTTTCGAAGGAGCGTATTATTTTCTCCAGCTAGCATTTTTATTGAATCAATAATGATTATATCTTCCAAATTGTAATATTCTTTAATCTCTTTTAATAGTTTTGTGCAAAAAAAGTCAGGATTGGAAATGCTTAAGCTTTCAGTCATATTTTTGCATAAAAATTTAGTATCAAGATAGAATTGAATCAATTGAACATTTTTAACATCTAGCAGTTTTTTATAATAAAAAATTTTATGAATTAAAAATGACATAAATATAATAGCAACCAATCCAATAAGAAAAATATTATTATTAAACATACCTTACAAAACCTTAATAATTAACAAAAAATTAAACCATAGGTATCAGTATGTATTTAACTTATAGTTCATGCAAGCTTTTTTTATTTTTTACTTATATTTTTAAAATTTTTGCGTATAATGATGTAAAATTATTTTTTAGAGGAAATATGTCAGAAGTAATAGTAGTAGAACAGCTAAAGCAATATGTAAGTAAAATTGAAAGATTAGAAAGCGATAAAGCAGCAATTGCTGATGATATAAAGCAAGTATTTGACGAAGCAAAATCTAATGGATTTGACACCAAAATAATGAAGCAAGTAATGAAATTAATGAAACTGGATAAAGATTCACTAGCAGAGCAAGAAGCTATTCTTGAATTATATAGATCAGCACTAGATATATAGGAAATATTTATGCCAATTAAAATAATAAATGTGCTTACATTGAAGAATTGGCTTGATGATGATCAAGCCATAATTATTGATGTTCGTGAACCAGAGGAATATGCTAATGACTGCATAAAAAATGCAATTAATATTCCATTATCTTTAATAGATAAAAATATTGATAATATTAAATTACATCAGCCTAAAAAAATCATTATGCAATGTAGAATAGGTGTGCGCTCATTAAATGCTTGTAATATTCTTATTAATAATGGTTTTGAATCAGATGTTTATAATCTAGAAGGCGGAATAAATGCTTGGCGAAATGCAGGTTTTTAAATCTTTAAAAAAATAATTTTATAAATAAAACGAACCTAACATTATAAATTACTATTGACTGCTTAGGTAAATATTGATATAAACTCATATACAAATATATAAGTTTTTTCATTGGGATGTAGCTCAGTTGGTAGAGCGCCGGTTTTTGATACCGTAGGTCGAAGGTTCGAGTCCTTCCATCCCAGCCACTCTTCAATACACATACATCTTTATTATATATTTAATTTCCTTATTTATATTTAATTCTCGAATATTTACATTATAATTCCATTTTATTTTAAATTTATTAATTGCCAAAAACTAATAATTAATATATGATAATACAAAATAAACCCAGGGTTACATATGAATATGAATATTGATATTGCAATTATTGTTGCCTTTTTAGGAGTTAATTTAGCAGTTGGCTTGTATTACGGACGCGGTGTGAAAACGATGCAAGATTATGCACTAGGTGGTCGTAATTTTAGCACTGGCGCTCTAGTTGCAACAATTGTTTCAACGTGGATTGGTGGTGATTATCTTTTTATTACATTAGCTGAAGTTTATACAACTGGTTTGCATTATGCTATTGGTTGCCTTGGTATGGCTGTTTGTTTATTGTTTAATGCATTTATATTTGCTCCTAGAATGGGTAAATATTTAGGGAGCCTATCAGTTGCTGAAACAATGGGTAAATTATATGGTAAGAATATAAGAATAATAACGGCTATTGCTGCAGCTGTAGCAACTTCTGGCTTTATAGCAGTACAATTTAGAATATTTGGGTTTGTTTTAAATCAGTTTACTGGCTTAGAAGGAAATTATCCAATATATTTTGCAGCTGCTATTGTAGTTGCTTATTCTGCGTTTGGAGGAATTAGATCTGTTACTTTTACAGATGTAATTCAATTTTTTACTTTTGGCGTTATTCTTCCTCTACTAGGTGTATCAATTTGGTATAGTTGTATCAATAATCCTGATTTTACAGTATTTAAAGCTTTAGATAATCCAATTTTTAATTTCAAATCTCATTTTGATTTTAATGGCTCTAAATTTTGGTCAATGATTTCATTATTTGTTTTATTTTCAATTCCAGACTTAAGTCCGCCAATTTTTCAGAGATTTTCAATTGGTAGAAATGTAGAACAAGTTAGGAAAGCCTTTGCTTATTCTGCACTTTTAATTGCTTTAATTCTGATAAGCATGTCATGGATAAGTTTCTTATTATTAAATGTGTCACAAGAACTAGACCCAACAAACTTAGTGCCATATATCATGGAAAATTATTCTGGAAATGGTTTAAGAATTTGTATCTTAATAGGCATTGTATCAATGTGTATGTCCAGCGCTGATTCAAATATTAATTCAGCTTCTGTTGTTTTAACTCATGATTTTTGCAATGTTTTAAATATAAAATTAGTTGATGAATTATTTTTATCAAAATTTATTTCAGTTTTATTGGGTATCATTGCATGTTACCTAGCTACTTTGGAATATGATTTATTACCCTTAGTATTTTTGACTCAAAATTTCTATATTCCAATTATTGATGTACCTTTAATATTAGCTATATTAGGTTTCAAAAGCTCAGTTAGAGCAGTCCTAATAGGTATGATTGCAAGTTTGATTAGTGTAGCTATCTGGCGCTTTTGCTTTATGGATAGCACTGGAGTCGATAGTATTCTACCAGCTACATTTGTTAACTTAGTATTTTTATTAGGAAGTCATTATATTTTAGGAGAGAAAGGTGGATGGGAAAAGAAATTGCCTAAAAAGCAAAATGCTCTTATTTCTAAAACAAGTATTGTAAATAATTTCAATATAAAATCTTTTTTGAATAAAAATAT
>JAYUJO010000222.1:0-4361 GCA_043765215.1 Rickettsiales bacterium
ATTTTTATTAATATTACTTCTTTGCTCTACATCATTTAAAGTATCCTGCTTTGCTAATGCTACAGTTTTTTTCTCAATCTTATCTACAATTTTTATTTGTTTAGTTTCTTCAATTGATAAATCACTTAATTTTAAATTAGTGTTTATAAAATCTAATTGTCTATTGGGTTGGATTGTAGTAGCATCTTTTAGATTTTTATTTCTTATTGAGGAATTATTCTCTTCATATATACCCCCCTCTTCTTCGTATATCAAGCCATCTTCTTCAATATCAATAATTACTTGCTCAACTTCATCTAACTCAGTCAGATCTTCTTCACTTTCTGCAACTATATTATTAATAGGTATATTTAATAGGGTCGGATTTATTAAAACTTCTGTTATTTCCATATTATCTAGGAGCTCAATTTCATCTAATGGATCATCTATATCCAAAAGTTGATATTCTATATTAATTAAATCATCAGAAATAATATTTTTTGTTTCTAGAATATTATTAGATGGAACCTTGTTATCTGAATTTTTAATTTCATTAGGAGAAGCTTTAACTTTAACCTCATCTTTATTTAGTTTAAATTCATGTTTTTCATTACTTAAACTTGGTTTTTTTTGTTGATTAGGTTGAAATTTTGACGCAGATATTGTTAAAATTTTATTCTCTAAAACTTGTGCAGCCATTGTAACTTATCCTAAAATATTATATAATCTATTATAAGAGCATAAATCATGCCAAAAATTTTAAAAATATTTTATTTAACAACAATGCAGTTCTGTTTGCGCGAAATTAATCTTTTACAAATTAGTTTTGCATGATTTAATGACGGATAAGTGCCAGCTAGAACCATATAAAATATTCGATTATTAGTCCCTTCGATTTTTTTAGTAATTAAATTAGCATCATGTAAAATTTTAGGATGATTTTTAACAATTTGTTTCCAACGTTTATTAGCATCAATATTTGAAGATGCTACAGAGAGTTGAATTTTGTAGCCATTATTTTCATTAGTAACGATGTTTATTTTGCTAAATTCAAATTGATTATCATCAAGTTTTGTTATATTTAAAAGGCTGTTACTAACAAATATTTTACTATCAATCTCTTCAGAAATATCTTCATTAATTTCATTAGATTGATTTTTTAAGATATTAGGAATTATATATTCCTCCATGTCAATATTAGACTCATCTTCAGAGTTTGAATTGTAGTATTCACTTTTGCTCAGAATTTCATCGATTGCATCTAAAGAAATTATTGAATCATCAATTTTATTAATATTTAAAATAATAGGTTCTTCAGGCTCTGGAAGAATATATATTTTTCGATTTTTTTTAATTCCAGATTGAAGTTTTTCATAAACTAAACTATCAGAATTGGCTATTACGATTCCGCCTGGATCTTCAGGTTTTTTTTTAATTAAATCCTCATCTGGCCCAATTGTAATAATTTCACTATTAAATCTTTTATAAAAATAGTAGTAAGAAACAAGGCTTCCAACTACTATAAATAACGCAAAAAAAACAATTAATTTAGATCTAGTCATTACATTTTGTCAATAGGTTTAACACCTATAACGCTAAAGCCAACTGCTAAAACTTTGCGAACACTATCTACAAAGGCTAGCCTTGCAGCTGTTAATTCAATATCTTCTTCAACATTAAATCGATAATCATTATTATCCTTACCTAAATTCCAAATTGAATGAAAACGAGAAGCAACTTCAATTAAATAGTATGAAATTTTTTGTGGCTCACAGGTTCTAGCAGCGCTTATTAAAGTTTTAGGCCAAGAAGCTAACAATTTAATTAATTGAATTTCTTCTTCAGTAGAAAGTAGTGATAAATTAAATTCTTCATTTATAAATTTTTCATAAGCAAGAGGTATAGTTTCAATAGCTTTTGCCATAATAGATTTTGTTCTGACATGAGCATATTGCACATAAAAAACTGGATTATCTTTAGATTGTAATTTAACTTTATCAAAATCAAAATCAAGTGTCATGTCATTGCGACGAGTCAGCATCATGAATCTTATAATATCTTTATCCACTTGCGAAGTAACATCGCTAACAGTCATGAAATTACCGCTTCGTTTAGACATTTTAATTGGAACACCCTCTTTAACAAAATTAACCAATTGGCTTATACGAACATCGCTTTTGACTTGATCATCACTAAGAGCATTAATCACTGCCTGTATTCTCTTAACATAACCACTATGATCAGCCCCTAAAATATAGACTAAATTTTTAAAGCCTCGATCGATTTTATCTTTAGCATAAGCAAAATCAGCTGCAAGATAAGTCCATGAACCATCACCTTTTTGTACTGGCCTATCCTGATCATCACCAAAATTACTTGATCTAAACAATAATTGTTCTTTTTCTTGCCACTCTTCGTCAATTTTTCCTTTTGGTGGTGGTAAAATTCCTGTATATATTAAGCCTTTCTGCTCAAGAACTTTAATAGTATCATCAATTTTATTATTTTTATGCAGAGATTGTTCTGAGAAAAATACATCATGATGTACACCAAGCTCAGCTAAATCATGTTTAATCAAGCTCATCATTTCATCAATTACTAAATCTTTAATTTTCAAATTAATATCATTAATGTTTAAATTTAGTAATCCACTACCAAATTTATCTGCAATTTTTTTGCCAACATCTTTAAGATATTCGCCTGGATATAATCCTTCAGGAATAATTATTTCTTTACCTGTTATTACTTCCTTGTAACGAATAAAAGCACTATCCAATAAAGTATCAATTTGAGATCCAGCGTCATTAATATAATATTCCTTAGTCACATCATATCCACAAAGTTTAAGCACATTAGCCAGTGCATCACCATAAACCGCTCCTCTAGCATGGCCAATATGCATAGGACCAGTTGGATTTGCTGACACATATTCCACATTTATCTTAAAACCATTGCCGATATTTTCCTGCCAAAAATCTTTTTCATCATTAATGATGCTTCTAATACATTCGTGCCATTTGTCTGCTTTGATTGTGAAATTAATAAAACCAGGACCAGCAACTTCAATATGAGCAATATATGGAATTTGCAATAAATGTTCTTTGAGTTGAAGTGATATTTCTCGTGGATTTGAGCCATATTTTGCCGCAATAATCATTGCAATATTTGTCGATATATCTCCATTTAAATGATCTTTAGGAGCTTCTAATGAACCAAGAGCCCACACTTCTTTATCGTCACATACAATACTACCAATAGTGACTAGATCGTGCCACAATTCTTTAAAAATATTCATAAACCCGTACTTGCAAAATTTAAATTATAAAAAGCTTGATATTGCTTAATAGCAAAACGATCAGTCATGCCAGCAATATAATCAGCTATAATACCCATTTTAAAATGTTCATCATTATTTTCTATTAACAATTTCCAATCAAATGGAAGAAGTTCAATATTTTGAGAATATAGTTCAAATAAATTTTTAATAACATTTTTACTTTGAAGCGTCACAGCTACTACTCGATGATGTTTATACACCCTTTTCATCAAAAAATCCTTAATTAATTTTACTTCCTTTTCAGTATTTTCAGTAAATTCAACTATTTGCCTGCCTAGATTACGAATATCGTATTCAGTTTTAATTTTATATTTTTCTAAATTTAATCTAGTTTGAAATAATAGGCTCTCAATCAAATGATGCGTCAGTTTTCTTCCAACTTCATAAATTAATCTTGAATCATCAATATTTGGATATTGATTTTTAACTTCATGAATATATTTATTAATAAATTCAATTTCTTGCAAATCATTATAAGAAAATATTTTAGCATTAATACTATCTTCAAGATCATGACAAATATAGGCTATATCATCTGAAAGAGCGGCAACTTGAGATTCTGCTGAAGAATGTGAACTTAGATCAAGGCTAACTTTTTCATTATATTTATATATATAAGCATAAGATTCAGACCACTCTACAGGTCCATTATGTTTAACAATGCCTTCTAGCACTTCCCATGTTAGATTAACGCCATTATAAGCTGCATATTTTTGTTCTAAATATGTTAATAATTTAAATGAATGTGCATTATGAGAAAAGCCACCATAATCCTTCATACATAAATTCAATGCATCTTCACCCGCATGGCCAAAAGGAGCATGACCCAAATCATGAGCAAGAGCAACACCTTCAGCCAAATCCTCGCTTAAACCTAATGCTTTAGAAAGTGATCTTGCAATAGTGGAAACTTCAACAGAATGCGTCATTCTATTTCGATAATGATCACCTTCGTGATTAACAAAAACTTGTGTTTTATATTGCAATCTTTTAAATGAATTTGCATGTATTATTCTATCTCGATCTCTTTCAAATTCATTTCTGT
>JAYUJO010000223.1:0-1603 GCA_043765215.1 Rickettsiales bacterium
TTTAAAGATGAGTAATAAATTTCCACATGAAATATTAGCCTCAATTAATGATAGAGTTAAAACGCATTTTGATATTTACAGAATAAATATTAAAACAGGAAAGCGCAAATGTGTTTATGAAAATGTTGGAGAATATACATCATTTATTGCTGATGAAGATTTTAATATAAGACTTGGCTATAAGATGCTTCCAAATGGAGTAGGTGAAATTTACTTATTTAAAAATAATGATTTAAAGCAGTTTGAGTTATTTCAAACAATATCATCTGAAAATATGTTGACTACGAGCCCGCTTCATATATCAAGTGATGGGAGTATTTTATATATGATTGATAGTTCTAATAGCAATACTTCATCTTTCATAGAAGTTGATTTAAACGATAAGATTAGAAAAACTTTATTCGTTGATGAAAAGGCTGATGTGAGTGATTATATGGTCAATCCTAGTACAAAATTAGTACAAGGGATTGCTTCTAATTATATGCGTAAGAATTGGAAAATATTAGATAAAGAAATTAAAGATGATATAACTTATTTGCAAGAGCTCGAAGATGGAGATCTTGAAATAACATCAAGAACTATTGATGATACAAAATGGATTGTTGTATATCTTAAAAGCGATGGACCATTTAAATATTATTTATATGACCGCGCAATTAAAAAATCTAATTTTTTGTTTTCATCAAATACAAAGCAAGGAAATTTACCTTTTACTAAAATGCATCCTATAAAAATTAAATCTAGGGATGGATTGGAATTAATTAGTTATTTAACAATTCCTAGATGGCTAGATGATGGTTATGGTAAACCAAAAACACCAGTACCTTTAGTTTTAAATGTTCATGGTGGCCCAAATGCTAGAGATTCTTGGGGTTTTAATATAGTCAGTCAATGGTTGGCAAACCGAGGATATGCAGTGTTAAATGTAAATTTTAGGGGTTCTACTGGCTTTGGCAAAGCATTTATTAGTGCTGGAGATGGCCAATGGGCTAGAAAAATGCAAGATGATTTAGAAGACGGCGTTAATTGGTGTATAGAAAATGAAATAACTAGTAAAGATAAAGTAGCTATTATGGGCGGAAGTTATGGGGGTTATGCAACATTGGTCGGCATGTCTATGACGCCTGATTTATACGTAGCTGGAATTGATATTGTTGGACCATCAAATTTAGAAACTTTAATTGAATCAATTCCTCCATACTGGAAGCCACAAATTGCACATTTATACAAAATGCTTGGGTCATCAAATGAGAGCGAAGAGGGCAGAGAATATTTAAAATCTAGATCACCGATAAATTATGCAAAAAATATTAAAAAACCATTATTAATAGTTCAAGGAGCTAATGATCCAAGAGTGAAGCAAGCTGAATCTGATCAAATTGTTGATGAAATGAAGAAATTATCAATTCCAGTGATGTATTTATTATATCCAGATGAGGGACATGGTCTGGCAAATCCTGGTAATAGATTATCAATGTATGCATATGCTGAAATGTTTTTAGCTAATTTTGTTGGTGGTCGATATATGCCTCATAATGATAATTTTCCAAATTCTACGGTTCAAGTTAAGGAAGGCATAGAATTAAATTGGACTAATATTAAA
>JAYUJO010000224.1:0-4327 GCA_043765215.1 Rickettsiales bacterium
TGGATTTCACATGTATGCAGTCTAAATATAATATCGGATATACCCTATCTAGTGATCGATTCTGTCACTTAACCACTTCTTCCATTACTCCATCCGTCACTGTAGAAATCAGTTCTTTGGATATTGTTGTGTGATATATTTCCTCTAAATGACCCTGTATCTCGCTCATTGTCATTCCTCTTGCATATAATGAGATCACTTTCTCGTCAAATCCACTAAATCTTCTTACTCCTTTTGGTATTAGCTTAGGCTGATACTCTCCTTCTCTGTCTCTTGGCACCTCTAATCTGATTTGGTGACCTTCTTCATCTATAATCGTTTTTTCGTATATTCCATTTCTTCGATTATCAGAGGTTTTTTCTATTTTACTATGTTTTCCGTAGCCTAAATCATAATCTAGCTCACTTTCTAATATCTTTTCTATTATTTGTTTCTTTAACTGATTAAATATCCCTTCTCGACCAAATATTTTACTTGGATCTGCTTTTGATAACAATTTTTCTACTAATTTTGTTTCTAACAGTTTTGTATTTGCCTCTTCTTCTATATATAATTTTTTACTCATTTCTTTCTCTACTATAAGTTACTTATTTTACAATATTTCTTTTTGCTTTTTTTTGCAACTTACACAAATTATATTACAGACTCCGGTATCTTTCTCGCAAATTTATATTTACATTTGAATCCCATTTTTTAAATTTGATATCGAATGTTATTTTCCCACCTATTACTATAGGCTCTAGCTCCTCAATCTTTAATCCAATTTAGTTTTGAGAAATATTATTATTCATCCCTCATTCTCTCCTAATAATTTCTCAACATTATCAGTTTCTGCCAAAGCTGCTTGATCAATAAGGGAGTTCATACCTTCGATAAATTGGATTTTTTGTTGAGGTTGGTTTACATCTTCACAAATTTCTTCTTTTAGTCTTTTTAATTCTGATTTTTTACCATCATTATTTGTAATATTCTCATCATCAGACTCTATATACACTTTATAAGCACTTTTTTTGCTAATTTGATTTACATACAAATTAAATTGTTCTAAGGCATTTTGTATAATTACATTTTTCTCTAAATTATCTGTAATTATTTCAAATATTTCTACTGAATTTGTATCAATATTATTACATAAAATTATACTATCAAAATATTGAGAATCACCTTTTAAAATAACTTTTTGAAATACATCGCTCCAAGCATCTATATCCCTTATATCCATTGTAGCGCCATAATCAATTAAATGTTTTATAACGTTATTATTACCTTTTAAACAAGCTAACATTAAAAAATTATGTACATCATAACCATGATATTTTAAAATATCATTTATATCATATTTATTATTAATTAATGTCGATATCATCATATTTACAAGATCAGCGCTAACATTTTGAAAAGCTATATATAAGGGTGTTTCTTGATAAGAACCCTTATGTTGAATCACATTAGCTGCCTTATTTCCAAGTTTTTCAATGATAATTTTAGCGATTTGATCATTATTATTCTGACATTCTAAATGCAGCGCTGTATCATTATCTGTATTTTCATCTTGAAGAGCAGCAACTGCTTTATTTCCAAGTTTTTCTAACATAATCTTCACAAGATCAATATGACCATTATAACATGCAAGATGCATAGATGTATCATTATCATTATTTTTCTCTTGTAAAACATTAATTGCCTCATCTCCAAGTTTTTCAATAATAAACTTAGCAAGCACATCATTTTTATTGCGGCATGCTTCATATAAAGATGTGTTATTTTGCGAGTTTTTAACTTGAAGAGCAGTCACTGCTTTATCTCCAAATTTTTGTATAATAAATTTTGCAAGCTCAACATGATCATTTTGACAAACGATATGCAATGCTGAGTCTCCATCCTCATCCTTATATTCAAGAACATTAATCATATCATCTCCAAGTTTTTCAAGCATAATCTCAATAGCAGAAATACAACCATGTTTACACATATATAGAAAATCATCTTTGGTAAATTTAGCATTATTAATAAGTAATATATTGACTATTTCTATTTGACCTTTAGATCGTGCATTTTTTAAGGCTTTACTATGTATTTCGGCTCCTGCCTGAACTAACCTCTGAATCTCTTCAATATTAGGTATAGTGTTATCTAATGATTCATTTATTGCATCATTTAACTCATCTTGATTCATAAATATCCTTTAATTATAATTTTTAATTATTTTGAATGTAGTTTTAGATAAAATCTAGAGATATCGCTTATTCTTGTCTTTGCTAATTATAAATAAGAAAAAATTACTCATAATTAGCATTATCTAGATAACGAAGTTGCTTTTTTATTAGCTATTTTACTATTATGCGGAGTTCTATTGCCAATATTTTTTATTACACCTTTGAATTTTTTTGCAATGATTATTATTTTTTCTTTTTTCTCAAGCTTAATAAGATTTTTTTTTAAATTATAATAATCTTTTTTCTCTTCTTTTAATTTTTTCACTAGTTCCTTTTTTTTTAGAAACTTCTTCTTTGGTTAAACTACTTTTAGATTTATTAGTTGTTAATTGTTTGTTTAATTTATCGGCTGTTAAAGATTGATTATTATCCAAAATAGCTAAATTTGTAATTTGGTTTACATATTTTACTTCTTTACTATTTCCATTATATTTTTGTAAAACTTCATCTCGAAAATGCATTAGATTAGCAAGCGGGACATTTACTATCTTCGTTTTGTCTTTAAATTCTTCTTTAAGATGTGATTGTGTTGGGTCCTCTGGATTTTTATTACTCATATGTTTTTTAAAAATATCCATCAGATCATCGTTTCCACCATTAATCTTTAGCCTATTAATATGTTTTTCAAGTCTTACTTGAAGTTCTTCTACTTGACTTATTAGCATATGATCCCTTTTAATTATATTGAAATGATATAAATATAATAATATCTTAAATTAACTCTGAACAACAATATTCAATAACTACTCCATAACATTTTATAGATAATTCCATCTTTTTTGAGTTCTTCATGAGTACCATCTTCAACAATATGACCCTTATCAAATACCAAAATTCTATCCATATTTAAAAGTGTAAAAAGTCTATGTGCAATGACTATTACAGTTTTGTTAATCATTAATTCATTTAAAGATTGTTGAATTAACTTCTCAGTATGGTTATCAAGGGCGCTAGTAGCTTCATCTAGAATTAAAATTGGTGCAGATTTCAGGAAAGCTCGAGCTATGCTGATTAATTGCCTTTGTCCACCTGAGAGATTATTTCCTCTCTCACCACAAATAGTATCATATTGTTGAGGTAAGTTCATAATAAAATCATGAGCATGCGCTGACTTAGCGGCTTTGACCATTTCATCAAAATTAACATTATAATTATTATAGCAAATATTATCTTTAATACTTCGGTGAAATAATATTGGTTCTTGAGGAATTATCGAGATATTTTTATGCAGACTATCTTGAGATATTTTACTAATATCTTGACCATCAATTAAGATAGATCCTTCATTAATTTCATATAATCTAGAAATTAGATTTGTAAAAGTTGTTTTACCAGATCCTGAAAAACCAGCTAGACCAATTTTTTGGTATGGGTTTAAAATAATATTTTGATTTTTAAAATTATTATCATTATTTGTATAATTAAAGGTAACATTTTTAAATTCTATAATTGGCTTATTTACTAATAATTCTGTAGCAAAAGCTGTATCTTTAATTGCATGTTCATCCAGCAAACTTATACATTGATTAAATGTGCCTAATTGTTCAAATAAATCGCCTAGTTCTTGGGTCAAATCCCATACTTCACCAATAACTGAAATGCATAAGGTAATTATTAAAACGGCTTGTCCTGTTGAGATTTGAAGATCACTTCTAAGTGTTATTGTATAGTAAATAATAAAACCTATCATTATGCTGCAGGTGGTTCCGAGAACATATCGAAGTTTAAACATAAACCATTGCAATGCTTGATCAGTGTCAATGGAACTATCAATATAATTTCTCAAATAGTTGTGCTCATGTTTATGTGAAGAAAACATTCTTACTACTGAAATATTTGAAATTGAATCTACAATTTTGCCTGCAACAATTGCTTTACTTCTACTAAAGGTTTTGGAATAGGAATTTATAGTTCTAGAAAAGAAAACACTTATACTAATAAAAGTGATTAACCAAATAATAAATATTGATGCAATAACCGAATTAACTATAAACAAAGTAACAAATGCAAAAATCAATCCAGATAATTTTCGTACAATTTTTTCATTTATATATGCAAAGATCATTTCAATTGATCTAGATGCTTCAGTAATTCTGTTGGTAATATCACCA
>JAYUJO010000225.1:0-4327 GCA_043765215.1 Rickettsiales bacterium
AAAGAATATAAAAGCAAAACACCTATTTTTACAAAATGGGGTATTGAAGATCAATTAATCAAATTATATCAACCTATTGTTCATTTACCATCAGGTGGATATATTGTAATTAATCCAACAGAAGCTTTAATTTCAATAGATGTAAATTCTGGCAAAGCCACAAGTGAGCGAAACATTGAAGAAATGGCACTAAAAACAAATTTAGAAGCTGCAAAAGAAATTGCGCGTCAAGCCAGGTTGCGCGATCTCTCTGGGCTTTTAGTTATTGATTTTATTGATTTAGGCGAAACAAAAAACAGAAGAATTCTAGAACGCTCATTATGGGAATATTTTAGTAAAGATAAAGCTAGAATTCAGACATCTAATATAAGTACATTTGGCTTACTTGAAATGTCGCGTCAAAGACTAAGACCATCATTTTTAGAGATGAATTCAAATATGTGCATGCATTGCAGCGGTAAAGGAATTGTCCGCACTGATGAGTCTAATTCTATGTTAATATTGCGCACTATTGAGAATGAAATTTTTAACAGCAATTTTGATGTTGTTAATGTATATGGCATAGCTTCATCTATATTATTTTTATTAAATAATAAAAAAGCAGAGATTTCATTTGTTGAAAATAAATATAATATTAAACTAAATTTTTATATTGATCGTGATGCAACATCTGATAGCTATTCAATAGAAAAAATTAAACTCTCTGATAAAAATAAAATAGTTGACCTAGATATTACACCAATGTTGCAAGATACATCAGAGATTTACAACGAGAATTCAACAATTATTAGACATAAAACTAAGATTAAAATTGAAAAAATTAATCCTAATAAAGAGCCTAAAATTAAAAATAACATTGAAGAAGTTATTGTAGATCCACTTGCAGAAGAAAAACCTGTAGAAAAAAAGAAAAGAGTAAACAGAAATAGAAAGCGCATTGTAAAAAGAGGTCCTAATGCTAAAAACAATGCAGCAGAGCCTGAAAAAAATGAGCCTACCAATGAGCAAAAATCAATGATCAAGGGTTTAATTGATAAAATAGTAAACTAAATTTATTATTATTTATGAAGATTTGGAATATTTATTTTTTAATTTTGATTGGATTGCTAACTAGTTCTTGTGGCTTTAAGCCAATTTATAAAGCTGATAATAATAAACATTATCAGCTTCTTGAGTCAGTGGAGATAGAGCTGATGCATTCTATCGAGGGAGCTGATTTTTACAATCATTTAAAAAATATTCTTCCCCCTAATTCGGATTCCAAATATCAAATTATTACAAATATAGTTTTTATAGAAAATTATAGTATTATTCAAGATAATGCTGACGTACTTCGAGCAATTATTACTGCTCAAGTTAGCTTTAAACTAATTGATAAAAAAACAGATAAAATTTTGTTAAATAGCTCTTTTTCAAGACCTTCTTCTTACAGCACTACCTTTTCACCTTATAGTAATTTAATTCAAAAACATGAAGTTTTAAAAAATTTATCTATTATGGTTGCAGAAGAAATCAGAAATCGCTTGATAATACATTTTTATAAATAGTTAATATGAAATTCTCCTCAAGTGATTTTGCAAGTTTATTTAGGCTAATTCAGAATGGACAGATCAAAGCCTTGCTACTTCATGGTCCAAATCAAGGTTATATTTCGACTATAATTAAACATATTGTTCAAAAATTAAATTTAAGCGTTTCCAATCATATCTATAAAAATATTACCTCTAACCAACTAATTATGCTGGCTAGTAGTCAAAATTTTTTCAACCAAAAAGAGTTAATTAAAATAACCAATGTGACAAATGCAATTAGTAAAGATTTAAAAGATTTTTTTACAGAGAGCAGTTTTCATAATATTATTTGCCTTCATGCAGATGATTCCCTTCCTCCATCTGGTATTCGTAGTTTTTTTGAAAAGCAACAAAATTTAGCAGCAGTGGCTTGTTATCATGATAATGAGAAAACAATCGGTCGGCTTATTGTTTCTCAATGCAACAAACAATTAAAAACGATTGATGAAGATGCATTATATTATCTTAAAAGTCATTTAAATGGTGATCATCAATTGATTAAATCAGAATTAGATAAGCTTTTTAATTATACGCATGATAAAAATATAATCTCTAAGCAAGATGTTATGGATTGTATTTGCAATAATTTAAACGCTAGCGGCGATGAGATGTGTATTTACTTTGCTAAAAAACAATATGATTTATTCTTAAAAGAAATTGAGAAATTACAAAATCAAAATATTAATGAAGTATTGATGATTCGGTCCCTAATTCGATATTTTTTAAATATATATATTGTTAATTTACGTATTGAAAACGGTGAAAGCTTTGAGCTTGCAATTAAATCAATTACGCCCCCAATATTTTACAAATATTTAAATGATTTTAAACAAATAGTACAAAGCTATAATTCTCGTGATGTAATTAAAATAATTGCCCATTTGCAGCAAAACGAAATTGACTTTAAGCAAAATTCTAATAATTTTAATCTATTTAAAACTTTAATTAATTTAGGCGACACTCAATTGAGCTAACCTCACCAATTAAATTTAGTTAAATAAAAATTATTAATTGCCAATATTTGATAAATAAGTATAATTGTCATAAATATAAGTAGTCATTACATATTATGTTATCAAAATTTAAAAAGAATCCTTCTAAAATTATTTTATCTTTAAGTGCAATTTTTGCTCTTCATAGTTGTTTACCTGTTATATTTACTGGTGCCGCTAGCTCTGTTTTTACATTAGCTAAAGATAGAACTGCAGCTGATGCTGTTACTGATATTAAAATATCTAATTTAATTAAAGCCTCCTTTATCAAGAAAAATTTTCGCGAACTTTATGCTAAAATTAAAATTGAAGTTTTCATGAAGCGTGTTTTGCTCACTGGCACTGTAGATAAAGAAGAAGACGTTATTTCTGCCATTGAAAGTGCTTGGCAAAAGGATGTTGTGGAAGTTGTTAATGAGCTTAAAGTTGACAAGAATAGTAATACATTTGATCTTGTTCAATATACTAAAGATACTTTAATTACAAGCCAAATTAAATCTAAAACATTTATTCAGCGTGATATTAAATTTGGTAATTTCACGGTAGTTACAGTTAATAATATTGTTTATTTATTTGGCATTGCAAGATCTAATGAAGAGCTAATTAAAGTTGCTGACATTGCATCTAATATTAATGGTGTAATAAAAGTTATCAGTCATGTTCGTATTGTTCCTGAACTTGCTGAAAAAATAAGTAAGGAAGAAGACGAGTTAATCAATAATAATGATAAAAAAAACGATGCAAATGATGACTATGTTTTTGACGAAGAGGATGATGCAATAAAATATTAAGTAAAAAAATATGGTAAGTTTTAACAATAATTTTAAATCTGCATTATTATTTATCATATGCTTATTTATTAGCTCATGTAGCACTAATCAAAATTATTCTAATTCTGATTTTAGAAAATTCTCTAAAGATGATCGAGGCAACAATCATTACAAGGGTCACTACAAAGTTGGCAATAAATATAAAGTAAAGAATACTTCTTATAAGCCAAGAGAAGTAAAAAGTTACACTCAAGTAGGCATGGCTTCATGGTATGGAAAACGAGATGGTTTTCATGGCAAAAAAACTGCAAATGGCGATATATATAACAGACATATGTTGACTGCAGCACATAAAACTCTTCAACTACCTTCTATAGTTAAAGTAACTAATTTATCCAATAAAAAATCAGTAATTGTATTAGTCAATGACCGAGGCCCCTATTCCAAAGGGAGAATAATTGACATTTCTGAAAAAGCAGCTGAAATGCTTGATATGAAAAGACAAGGCACTGCTAAAGTGAAAATTAAATATTTAGCTAAGGAATCTCAAGAATTTTTAAAAACGTTAGGTTTAGAAAAGAAAAAAGGCTCAACTTCAAAAACAAAGCTTACTAATAATAAATGCACTGTTAATTGTCATGTCAAGTTACTCAACTTAAAACATAAAATTAAAGTTGATTCTTAAAAATAATTCGAGTTTTAGAAAAAATATGCACCTCCATTCTTCAATGAGATGCATATAAACGTTACAACTTTCCTACTCTCCTTGAGCTAGTGAGTAACCTCTTTTACCATCATATTC
Source organism: Rickettsiales bacterium (assembly GCA_043765215.1). GTDB lineage: Bacteria > Pseudomonadota > Alphaproteobacteria > Rickettsiales > Rickettsiaceae > Megaera_A. The sequence continues at coordinate 4,136 of JAYUJO010000225.1, forward strand.
GTATAAATTCTCAACTTTAATAAAATCTATTTCATTTTTAGCAATTTCATTTAAAATATGCGTTATCTGATCATGAGTGATTTCGCCTGATTCTGGCATATATCTACAGCACCAATGATCAGCTTCTATGGCAAAATCATCTTCACGTGGCCATAAGATCAATCCTTTAGAAGCAATTGATTTTAATAACAA
>JAYUJO010000226.1:0-4325 GCA_043765215.1 Rickettsiales bacterium
TCCTTTTGTTTTTAAATAAGATAACTTTTTAAAATAGTTCATCCAACTCACCTTGAAATAAGTCTATATAACATTTGGTTATACCAGATCACAATATAACTATAATAATAACTATAACAAATTATTGATTAAATTACTACCATTAGATATTGGGTCTAACTATCTAAAGGGACAAGATCGCTCATCTATTTCTCATAGAGATATTTTTTATACTACTCCTTGAATATATTATTGAAATAGAATGCTTTCAAATAAAGGTAACCCTAGTTTTAATAATATTGGTTCCTTATTGAGGGTGCTTGGTTTAAAGCTTAAAGTTGAATATGAAAATAGACCAATATGCTAAATTAATTAATATTTAGGGGTCCAGTGGATAAAGACCCAAAAGTGTCGTTTTATAATTTTTAAGAATTTTTTCATAAGGTTTTACGTAATTTTTCCTCTAATGACTCAATCATTTTTTCTAAATCTACCTTAATATCATTATTTTTAAAATTATAACGCCCTGTAAAAATAATATGATTCCACGATATTGGTGAAATTCTAAGAAATTCAGAAATTACTGCTTCTGAAGCTTTTTCTGTGATCATCTTTTGATATAAAGCATTCAACATAGTGCTATTGTAAGCAATTATACAATTGGCTACAAATCTTACGGCATTAGCACTTACTCGATTATCCACTCTTCTTTTTCCTTTAAAAATGCCATTGTATACTTTACGAATTGCCCCCTGTAATTGATGGTAACTCTCAGTACGGTTACGAGCAGTTTTTATGGCTGATCTAAGTTTTAAATCGTTGATCATGTTAAGTACATGAATAGTTTTAAATATTTTATTATATTCATACAAAGCAGCATTTAACTGAGAATAACGATCATGTGACGATAATTTGCGAATAATAGTAGTTTGGGTGTTTTCCTGCATTACAAGAGACAAAAGCACTCTAAGAATCCATTTTTTCTTAGATTTTATTAATGCAGTATCAATTTGGGGTTAAATGCCCAAAACCGTTAAATGGTACATTAAGGAATTATAATACTTCAATTTTAGAACTAGCAAGATAGCGATAAAAGGTTTTTCTACTAATTTTAAACTGTTCACATATTTCGTTAATTGAAGCTGATCTGTCCTCATAAACTTTCAGCATCATTTAGTTACTTATATTAAAGATAATAATCCTATATCTAATTCTCACTTTTCTTGCCTTTGTTAAGCATTAAAAGGTAAAATATCTTTAAACAGAATTGCAATCATGGTATAATTTTAAAAAAGGTTTAATGACAACTTGTATTACGGTTACTTCGACTTATAAATTATTGTTGGCCTAAAAAATAAAAGCTAAATAGAAATGAAAAGGATTAAATTATGACTGATACTATTGGTTCAAGTAAAGCATTATCAAACCTAGCTAAGCGAGGCAGAGATAATATTGATTTAGAAGAATATGGCCTAAATCAGGAAATTGACTTGTCTATGCAATCTATAAAAAAGCACAAAACGAGTCATAATGCTGACAAAGATATAACTAATAATATTTCTGATAAAGTTTTAACAACTGATAATGGTACTGATAATTTAGTCATACAAAACCAAAAGTCAACTTTTATTGCTTTAAATGAGAAATCTTGTCATATTATAGAAGGGTATGTCAGATATTTGAAAAGCAACCTTGAGTTAGACATATTTGAACATATAATTGCTTCTCTTTTAGAAATAAATACAGAAAAAAAGTCTTACCTTGAGGTTTTAAATACAATATTTGAAGAAGTTGAAAATATCAAATATTCTGAAAATAAAGAAATATACTGTTCTGTTTATCTATTGGGCAAATCGATAGCTGGTTATAATAGAGAAATTCGAGAGCTTCACAGTAATGAAATAGCAGATGATGTTGATGCATGGGAATTGCAAAGTGCTGGTGAAGTATGTAATATTATATATGATAACTTGTCATGAACATTACTTTAGTAGGAGAACAACATGATGAAGTTCAACACTTATCTGGGGTATTGGACTGATTAAAACCAAGCTTCAATCAAATCAAAAAATAATTTTAGCATTAGAACAAAAGTTTGAAGGAGATAAAGAAGTACGTATCCCTATGGAACCTTCTGTTAGTAGAAGGCCTTCAAGACAAGCCACAACGCAAAGATTTTCAGTAGAGGAAGAAATTAAAAGATTAGGTATGAATTTCCAAGACATAATTGCTGAAACAGAATATATTAAGTTAATTCAAGATATTAATACATATGCTAAGGATAACAATAAAGAAGTTATTTTAATAGGTATAGATACTAAAGGAGATATTACCAAAGCGTTTGCAGATACAAGGCGAGATGCGGCTATGTATAAATCTATTATTGCTGCTTGTAGAAAGCATAAAGATGTACCTGTCATATCTATAATAGGATGCGCTCACATATACGAGCCTAACGAGAAAATACGCAATAAAAGATTAGGTTCTTTATTGTTAAAAAATCCAGATGTAATACTTGAACTAGAAAATTTTTACATAAAAAAACCTGATTTAAAAGGGGTAGATCTAGAAAATGATGCTTACGAAGGAGTAAGAAGTTCGATTGATGGCCTTAAATCAAGTTTAGTATCTACAGAAATTTTAAATGTTACAATTGATAAAGCTTTTAAAGATGATAGGGTTGATGTTCAAGTTAAAACTCCAAAGCTTAAAGAGGATATACAAAAGAAATCTTTAAAAAGAAAACATACTAAAAGAGAAGGATCACCTGATTCAAAAAGAATACCGTCTGTAGAGACTCAAGCTTATAAAGAAGTACCAACTGAATACAGTAACTATCTGACACGAGTTATAGCAGAACTAAACAGCTCTATAACATATGATGAAAGAGGTGTCATTACAATATCTAAAAAAGAAGCAAGCAAAGCATTAGATAAATTTAAGGATTCTATCGCTACATTATCAGAAGAGGAACAAAAGTCTCAGGAAGAAGTCATAATCGTGTATGAGAGACAAATTAATGAGCAATTCAGTAATAAGAATCTAAAACGCGCTGAGAAATCAGCTCTCAGCATTAAAAACAAGCAATATAATTTAATGGAAGCCATTGAAATTGGGAATCAAAATAATATCAAAGCTCAAACTGCTTTGCATAATATAAAAATTGCTTCAATAATTGAAAGTAGTATCAATATGAAAGCAATTAACGTATTACTTGCTAGAAATATAAGTGGTAATGGTAAAGATAGGAGCGATAAAGTAGAGGAAGCATTTGTAGTTAAGAATCAGTCAAAACCCACTATAAATATAGTAGCGGAAGATGATCATAGAAAACAACATGGAGATAACGTACGAGAGTTTGAACAACAGATCAAAAATGGTATAATCGACGAAAATACGGTTATATTACTGGAGAGAAAAGCCTATGGTGATAATTTAGGTATGCAGGATGTAATTAAGCTGGCAAATATTATCGAGCATAATGAGAAGAACGCGGATAATCAGATTAAGATACCAGAAGAGATACAAAAAAACCCAATGATCTTAGCAGATGCTCAGATGCATAAGGTAGCAAGAGATAACGGCATTAAAGTGATTGGGTTAGAAGGTAGTAATTTATTAGCTCAAAAAGATAGTCCAAAGGAGCATAATCAGAATCGTGAGCAGTATATGGCAGCTGTGATCACTGAGGTGCAATCAAGAGGCTATAATGTGGTAGTGAATATTGGCTCAGCTCATGAAAAATCAATAAGAGAAAGACTAAGTCAGCTACAAACACAGAGCAAACCTATTATTGAAGAAAAACATTTAAAAGGCTTAAGCAACATATCGCGTAAACTACGACAAGAGGATGATCAGCAACAGACTAAGTCATTCATTACGAGCTCTACCAGCTACAAGGAACAAACGTCATCACCACATATTTCTTCCACTTCCATGCTATCTGCCATAGAGCAAAAAACATCCTCGTCATCGATTCCTAAGCATCAGGGTGCATCAAAAGAAAATCAAATTCCTACATCTAGCATTTATAAGATTAACAAGCCACTACAACAGGAAATTATTGAAATTAGACAAAAACTAGCGAAACCAGTAAGTGTTGGCTCTCAAAACAAATCGTCAATCACTCCGATGGCAAAGAATCAAGATAAGAATATTGGTACTGGTAAAATATAATGATTTCTTCATTTTTAATACTATAGTAAATTAATTTGAGATAGCGTAGAAAGAGTGATAGTAAAGAGTTAAAAATGCAAGCATATAGTATAGATTTAAGGAAGAAGGTAATAAAGTATATAGAGGAAGGCAATAGCCAACAATCAGCAACAAAAATATTTAGCCTAAAT
>JAYUJO010000227.1:0-4316 GCA_043765215.1 Rickettsiales bacterium
GAGTCTATTCCATAAAGTGATACTGTATTGACAGTCAAGTAAAAAATTAAATTAAATCATAAGAAAAAGAAGATTTGTTTTTAAGAATAGCAAAAATAATATGTATTAATTTGCGCATTAAAGCAATAATAATAACCATGTTATGTTTACCTTTATTTTTCATTTTCGTTTTAAATGCAAGAAAATTCTTATTAACAGAAGAAGAGACAATAGCAGGAAAATATAAAATTTTACGTAAATTTCCAGATCCTATTTTAGATATTCTGGTCTTACCCCTAACAGATGAACCTGATATTCTATGCTTAGGATTAAGACCGGCATAAGCAGCAAGAGCTCTTGCATTAGGTAAATTGTTTACCGGTACTTCGGCAATAATAGCAATAGCAGAGATAGAAGCTATTCCGGGTATAGTTTGTAAATTCTCATAATCCTGTTTTATAGCTTCATCTGATGAGATAAGTTTTACTACATAAGTTTGTAATTCTTGAATTCTTGTTTTAATAGCAAAAGCCATATTTTCCCAAGTAAAAGATACTTCATGCGGTAGCAAATCAATATTTTCAAGGCGGTTTGTTACTTGTGTTAGTTGAGATTTAAGATCTTCTATACAACGATGCACTTCTTGTATTTCTTTAAGAATTGGTCTTTTTGGAACAAATAATCTGGGATCACATTTATTAGCATAATTGGCTATTAATACTGCATCAGCTGAATCAGTTTTATTACGAGAAAGATTAGTATTGGCAAACGCTTTAATGCAAGCAGGATTAATTACGCTCACTTGATATCCTAATTGGTAGAGAAAATTTGCTAGTTCTTCGCCATATTTTCCGGTAGCTTCCATACAGATTTTAGCCTGATCTATTTTAAGACTTTTAAAATATTTAATTAATTGATCGAAGCCTTGTTTATTATTAGAGAATTTTTTTATTACCGGTTTATTGTTGTCGGTTAGTATTGCTATAACAAAGTCAGCCTTTGATATATCTATTCCTATGATATTACTCATATATTGTACCTCTATCTATTTTGCAATATAATTAATCGTTAAGGGTTTAGCTAACCATGTGAATTCAGAATAAGAAGAACCTTTTCTTAGATACTGTCCAGCTAAAATCCTTGGGAAGAGAGCTATCATCACTTAACCAGAATGCATAAGTAAATAGCTTCTATTGTGTAAATTCATAGTCATCTCTTCCTTCCATTAAAAACTAGCTTTCTTTTTAATAGAACCATTTCAGTGTAACTGATCTGACTTCTTTAAGATACATGTGTAAATTCCAAAAATAGGTTATATTAATAATATAATTAAGAGGAATAAAATGAGTAAGAGTAACCAAGATAAGATAAAAGAAGCAGTAGATCTACTAATAGATAAAGATACAAATTTAACAAATTTTTTTGCTAAAGACGGAATGTTAAAGGAGTTGACAAAAAATCTATTTGAACGAGCGTTAAAAGCGGAGATGGATGAGCATCTAGGCTATAGCAAATACGACAGAGGCGACTCAATAAATATAGTAAATTAACTTGAGATAGCGTAGAAAGAGTGATAGTAAAGAGTTAAAAATGCAAGCATATAGTATAGATTTAAGGAAGAAGGTAATAAAGTATATAGAGGAATGCAATAGCCAACAATCAGCAACAAAAATATTTAGCCTAAATAAAGCAACAGTGAATAGATGGTGTCAAAGGTACAAAAAGAAGGTCACGTTAATCCCAGAATCAATTTAGGGAGCAAGCCAAAAATAGATAAGTAAGAGCAGATCAAATTTAATAAAAAATAATTATATTGATGTTATTTTAATAGACAAACTAGTTTTTATTGATTATAAGTTTTATCTGTATTAACAATGTATATACATCTTTGGCCAGATAGCTCAGTTGGTAGAGCAAAGGACTGAAAATCCTTGTGTCGGCGGTTCGACCCCGTCTCTGGCCACCACTTTTCTTAAAATCATTTTTTTTAAGAAAAATCAAACTTACTATTCCTAATTTTAATTTCAGCTTTTTCCACAATGCTATCTGCCAAATTATCTGTAATGTTTTTAATATTTGAATTAATACCAAATTTTTTCTTAAACCAGCTTTGTTTAGGCTCAATATATTCTAATTTAACATCATCGCCAAATTTACTTTTAATAAATGAATATAAATCATTTATTCCATCAACTAGTCCAAAATCAACAGCAGTCTGACCTCCCCAAAATTCTCCATTAAATAATATATCATCACTTTGAGTTAATCTACCCTGCCTTCTTTTTTTAACATAATTAACAAAATGCTCATGGATATCTTTTTGAATTTTTTTAACAACTATAATATCCGTTTCTTTTTCTGGCATAAATGGATCTAGAACTGATTTGTTAACACCTTGAGTGTAAATTCTTCGCTCAATACCAATTTTTTTAATTAATTCACTAAAACCAAATCCGCTTGAAATTACGCCAATGCTGCCAATAATTGAACTTTCACTTACATAGATTTTATCTCCAGCACAAGCAAGCCAATAACCACCAGATGCGGCAACATCTTCTACAAAACTATATACTGGTATATTTTTTTCATTTGCTAAATTAATTATTCGATTAGCAATTAATTCAGATTGAACAGGAGAGCCACCTGGTGAATTAATTATTAAACAAACAGCGCTAAGCCTTTCATTTTTAAATGTTTTTTCAATTAATTCATTTAGGGATGATAAATTAAGGCCAGACTTTATGGCACCAGTTTTGCCAATGACTCCATCTAGTCTCAGAACAGAAATCACTACTTTCTTTTTACTAAAACCAAGTGAAAAAATAGAGAGTAGTTGATCTAACTTAAAAAAACGTCGATTATTAATGGCTGGATTAATTTCAATAGTATTATTCAGGTTTTTTGCTTTCATCTTCTTGTTTTTCATTTAAATTTTCCTCTTTTGCTGAATTATTTGTTTCTTGTTTTTTCTCAATTTTTTCAATTGTTTCTACAACAGTTTTAGCTTTATATGTATTTTTAGGTAATTCATTCACTCCATCGACTTCTTCTAAAATCATTTTACGAATTTCTTGATCATACCATTTTACACTTCCTTTGAAAGCAAGTTTTAATTTTCCTGATGAGTTAATTAAATAAGCAGTTGGTAATCCAACTATTTCAAATGATCTAAATATTAGATTTTGTCGGTCATGAAATATTGGTAAATGTCTAATTTTTTGCTTTTCAAAATGATTTTGCACAATTTCAATATTTTGAAAATCTTCTGATAAAGCAATAATTTTAAATGGTAGTTTTTTAAAATCCTTTTGTAAATTATCCAAATATATTAAGTCTTGTGTGCAATTTCCACACCATGTAGCCCAAAAAAATAATAAAATAGTTTCTCCCTCATATTGATCAAGAAAAATTTTATTACCAACATCATCATAAAAATGATTACTCATAATTATCAAATTTAATAATAGTTAATTTCTCAGCCCAACTTGACTGAATAGTAAAAGACAAAAATATGCAGTATATAAACCATTTATATTTAATATTTGAAAACATTTTAAATAATATTATTTCAATTAATGAGGAATTTTATATAATATAATTTTAATTTATAAATTACATTATAATGAAACCATCCATGATCATTTTACTGATTATATTTTCCTTGTCTAGTTGTGGTTTGAAAAAAGATCTAGTTTATCCCAAAACAGATCAAGATAAACTAGGAAATTTAATAGAAATAATATAACTAATATTTATATTAGCCAATATCACCAGCTAAAGAAGCATCTTGCTCTGCGGGATCTTGCATGAGATCTAATTCAGCAAAATTTCCTTCAATGTGATTTATACTCTCGTCGGTGACCTTCTCAATTGCATCTCTAATGCTCTCCTCTTTTGCAGCTTTATCATTTTTAAAATTAATTAATTGTTCTTTGTATGTAAAAGAATTAATGGATATATTTTGTGTTATAAAATGAATTTGTGAATATTTGAATCTCATTGAAGATTCTTGTAAACGAAGTGACTCTTCCATCATTTTAAGTGAACGAGCTAATTCTTCGTCAAGTTTTTTATAATCTATGTTTGGATCTATACTATTTTGATTAATAGGTGTATTCGCTAAACTCTCGGTAATTTCTTTAAGCGAAATTAAATATTTATCTAAGTGATTGCTAGATTCTGGCAACTTACTATATTCTCTGTTTATTCGAGATACTGACATACTATAGTAAATTAACTTGAGATAGCATAGAAAGAGTGATAGTAAAGAGTTAAAAATGCAAGCATATAGTATAGATTTAAGGAAGAAGGTAATAAAGTATATAGAGGAAGGCAAT
>JAYUJO010000228.1:0-12020 GCA_043765215.1 Rickettsiales bacterium
CTTAAGCCGTTAGGTGTAGGCGCAGCGAAAGCGAGTCTGAATAGGGCGACTGAGTTTGATGCATTAGACCCGAAACCCGGCGATCTAGGCATGACCAGGATGAAGGTGCAGTAACATGCACTGGAGGTCCGAACCGATTAACGTTGAAAAGTTACCGGATGAGTTGTGTTTAGGGGTGAAAGGCCAATCAAGCCGGGAAATAGCTGGTTCTCCGCGAAAACTATTGAGGTAGTGCCTCGTATGTTTACCGATGGGGGTAGAGCACTGGATGGGCTAGGGGGACGCGAGTTCTACCAAACCTAACCAAACTCCGAATACCATCGAGTATAGTACGGGAGACAGACTGTGGGTGCTAAGGTCCATAGTCGAGAGGGAAACAGCCCTGACCAACAGCTAAGGCCCCCAAATCGTATCTAAGTGGGAAAGCATGTGGGATTTCCAAAACAACCAGGAGGTTGGCTTAGAAGCAGCCATCCTTTAAAGAAAGCGTAACAGCTCACTGGTCTAAACAAGAGATCCTGCGGCGAAGATGTAACGGGGCTCAAGATACGTGCCGAAGCTTTGGGTTTGACGTAAGTCAAGCGGTAGCGGAGCGTTCCGTAAGCTGATGAAGCGATCTGGTAATGGGTCGTGGAGGTATCGGAAGTGCGAATGCAGACATGAGTAGCGATAAACAGGGTGAGATGCCCTGTCGCCGAAATCCCAAGGGTTCCTGCGCAAGGCTAATCCGCGCAGGGTGAGTCGGCCCCTAAGACGAGCCCGAAGGGGGTAGTCGATGGGAATCTGGTTAATATTCCAGAACCTGGAGGTGTGTGACGGATCAAGTAAATTGTTCGCTCTTATCGGATTGAGCGGGCTTTGAATTGGTTCCAGGAAATAGCCCCTCCATATAGACCGTACCCGAAACCGACACAGGTGGGATGGTAGAGTATACCAAGGCGCTTGAGAGAACGATGCTGAAGGAACTAGGCAAATTGCATCTGTAACTTCGGGAGAAAGATGACCTATATTTGGGCAACCAGATGTAGGTGGCACATACCAGGGGGTAGCGACTGTTTACTAAAAACACAGGGCTCTGCAAAGTCAATAGACGAAGTATAGGGCCTGACGCCTGCCCAGTGCTGGAAGATTAAGAGGAGGGGTGCAAGCTCTGAATTGAAGTCCCAGTGAACGGCGGCCGTAACTATGACGGTCCTAAGGTAGCGAAATTCCTTGTCGGGTAAGTTCCGACCCGCACGAATGGCGTAACGATTTCCCCGCTGTCTCCAGTATCGACTCAGCGAAATTGAATTCTCAGTTAAGATGCTGAGTTCCCGCGGTTAGACGGAAAGACCCCGTGCACCTTTACTATAACTTTGCACTGGTATTAGAAATTAGATGTGCAGAATAGGTGGTAGACTATGAAGCAGAGGCGCAAGCCTTTGTGGAGTCGAAATGTGAGATCCCACCCTTCTAATTTTTGATATCTAACCATTAATCCTTGAATCAGGACTTGGGACAATGCATGGTGGGTAGTTTGACTGGGGCGGTCGCCTCCTAAAGAGTAACGGAGGCGCGCGATGGTTAGCTCAAGTTGGTCAGAAATCAACTGTTAGAGTGCAATGGCATAAGCTAGCCTGACTGCGAGACCCACAAGTCGAGCAGAGACGAAAGTCGGTCATAGTGATCCGGTGGTCCCGAGTGGAAGGGCCATCGCTCAACGGATAAAAGGTACGCCGGGGATAACAGGCTGATGATTTCCAAGCGTCCATAGCGACGAAATCGTTTGGCACCTCGATGTCGGCTCATCACATCCTGGGGCTGGAGAAGGTCCCAAGGGTACGGCTGTTCGCCGTTTAAAGTGGTACGTGAGCTGGGTTTAGAACGTCGTGAGACAGTTCGGTCCCTATCTGCCGTGGGTGTAGGAAGTTTGAGAGGATCTGCCTTTAGTACGAGAGGACCGAGGTGGACGTACCTCTGGTGTACCAGTTGTCGCGCCAGCGGCATAGCTGGGTAGCTAAGTACGGAAGGGATAACCGCTGAATGCATCTAAGCGGGAAACCCACCTTAAAACTAGACTTCCCTATCAGAGCCGTGGAAGACCACCACGTTGATAGGCCAGGTGTGGAAGCATGGTAACATGTGAAGCTTACTGGTACTAATAGCTCGATTGATTTATTTTTGTTTTGAGATACACGAATGTATGTAGTGTTAATCTTACACAACTATTTTAATTACACAGTTTATATTCTTTATTATCATAATTTATACAGCTTTGGTAAAAAAAAGTTTGTATTGCTAGCTTGGTGGTTATAGCGTGGATAAAACACTCGATCCCATTCCGAACTCGGAAGTGAAACCCCACAGCGCCAATGGTACTTTGCTTTTAAGCACGGGAGAGTAGGTCGCTGCCAAGCTTGCAATGCAAATTTTTTTACGTCCTTTTTATTTTTCATCCTTTTATCTCTAATTACACTCCGTTATAAATATATCACAATTTTTAGCATTATCTTTAATAATATAAAATGATATTTAATTATATTAGCGTATTTATTGAAATACTAAATAATTCACAATATATTATACTAAAGTAAATAAATTAGGTAATATTTAATGTTAAAGTCAATAAGTAAGTTAATATATAGGGAGTTTGTAATTTTAAAGTATGTTAAGAATTATTTAGGTCTCGTATTTTGTAGTTTTACAATCTCTATATTAGTATATTGTAAATTGATTTCAATAATACATAGTTGGCTAGATAGCAGATACTCTGAACAACTATTTGGTGGTTCTAACGATATAAACTTTATATTATATAAATTAGAAATTATTTTTAGTTGGCTTTCCTATACTATTCCACCATTTACATTTTTAAGTCTAAGCATAATTTTTTTTATCACTCAATTTTTATTATTTAAAAATATTTCATTTAGATATTTTCAAATTAAATTAGGAAAAAATATTTTAGATCAAATATCATTTATTATGGCGTGGTTTAGTGTTTGCTCAGTGTTTAATTATATAATATTATCTATATTTAATTTAGATGATCCTATCTATAAATTTATCGCAGTTTTTATTGTTCAACTTTTAATATATTATATTCTTTTAAGAACAAATGCTTATGATCATAGTATAGTTTTAAGAAGAAAAAAAATTAGTACGTAAATCATCCATTCCAAAAAATAAACATATTAAATCCATGCCGCATGCAGTTATAGAATATACCGCCAACATTTGTAGTCCTAATAAGTTTGCAGAAATTACTCAAATGGTTCATGATGTTATGATTGAATCAGCATTATTTAAAATAAATAACATTAAAACTTGTGCATACAGACTAAATAATTTCTTATTAGGAGAAAAGGGTGATCAAGGTTCATTTGTTCATATTACTATTCAACTCATGGAAGGCCGCACAATTCTGCAAAAGCAATCTTTAGCTGATTCAATGCTTAATGCTTTAAAAACAGCTCTAGAAGTTGATCATTTAACAATTAATATTCAAGAAATTTCAAAGGATATTTACCGACAACATGTTCATATGTAATTTTTTAAACTTAAAATATAATTTATCAAACATTATTTATTATAGAATGCTTGATTTATAATTAATTTAGCAATATAAAATTCATAATTTAAATCAGTAATTTATAAAGGAAATTTAAAATGCCCAATTATAATCAAAACCCAGGTCCAATTGAATATATTTGTGTTGCAAGTATATTTAATTCATTATTCGTTGGAGCTGGAGGATTAGCATATTGTGCATTTGCAAATAAAAATATTAGCTCCATTAAAACTCCAATGAAATATATTATAGTTTCAACCAATACCTTGGGCGGTGCAGCATGCGGAGCTGTAGTAGGAGGGTTGTCAGGCTTTGTATTAGCAACCCTTGGTACAAGTGGCAGCTTAGATAAAGAGTTAAATAATAAAATAGTTAATAGTTGGAGTTTATCATTAGCTACTATTGGTGGGGGAATAGGTGGAATTAGTGGTTTATGTTTTGGATTATCCACAAATAAATGGACTTATGATGCCATTGAAAAAATATCATTGTTTGTTCCAAGACAAGTAATTATGGTTACAACTATTGTCTCAGCTGGCATTGTAAGCTATAAATTCTGTAAAAGTATTATAAATGAAAGAACAGTTCAAAAACAAGAGTAAGAGCAAAAAGAAATTAATTTTGCTAGTGATAATCAATCTAATTATGAGTCAGAGACTGATATGGATGTAGCAGGTGAAGTCGCAACTTATGAATAACTTTAAAGATAAACAAATAAAAATAGAAAAAATAAAAATTGAAGTTGATAGATAAATTATATACAGATCATATAAATTAAATATAATATAAAATTCATATTATACAATGAAATTTATGCATTTAAAATTTATTATATTAAAAATTTCACATATCTATATTGTGCTTCCATTAATTATTATTAGATATATATTTATTAATCGCAAAATTTTTTTTCACGCCATTTGTTTAGCATTAATCAGCATGCTATTTAGCCATGCCTTGAAAATTACTTTTGCTATGCCGCTTCCAGATGGGGTTAATAGTAATAGTTTCGCATTTCCTAGTGGCCATATGCAATTTGCCGTTTCATTATATGGATATTTATTCACTCAATTTCGTAATTTATATGTTCGTGGATTAATTATATTCTTATTAATTAATCTTGGAATTAGCCTAGTTTCATGGGGCTATCACTATGTAATGGATATTTTTGGTGCAGTTTTTTTTGCAATTCTATTGATTAAATTCTATATTTTTAGTTTGAATCATTATTTTCAACAGCATAAAAGTATAATAATAATCTTTTGCTCGATTCTAATGTTATATATTTATATTAGGAGCTCATTGGCACCTCATTTATTTATGGGATATTTTAGTTTAATTGGTTTATTTTTAACTGAAAAATATGGTGACATTCAAGATAGACAATCAATTAAATATAAATGTTTAGCTGTTATTATTTGTATTGGATTTTTGGGAACCATATATTATATTTTTAATAGTCAAATGATAGCTGATCAAACTAGCTATTTAAGTCATTTTAAATGGATCTTAATAGGAATGAGTATTCCAACTTCTGTTGCTTTATCAAATTATTTTGAAAAAAATTAATTTGTTGCTTTATTATTAGACTCTATTGTCATTATTAAAATTGTAAGATAATATTAGTTTTTAAGTTTTTAAAATTAGGTCATGAACAGCAAATCTTTATTCTACTATGAAAAATATATGAATATAATTGGTCCATTAGGCAATCTAATGTTCTATATTCAAGCTTATAAAATCTTTTCAACTCAATCTGCAGTTTCCATTTCAATCCCAGCATTTATTATGAGTGTAATTGGCCTCAGTAGCTGGCTTATTTATGGAGTTATTTTAAAAAATACGCCTTTAATTGTGGCTAATATGTTTGGAGTTGTAGGCGCAATTTTAGTTATTTTAGGCACATTTATCTATAGTCCAAGCTTATTTTAATAAATATGTCATATTTAACTCAAAATAAAAAAACTATTTTTTCTTATTATTAATATTGATGATACGGATAATTTATAACATAATAATTATTATGAATGTTAGTCGTTTTTATAAAGATGGATACCCGTCTTCGCGAGTATGATAATTTAAATATATTAGATTTTTCTTACAAAACTTTAATATATTTTTTAATTTATTGTAGTCTTTAATATTTATTATAAATATAACTTTGTTTAGACCAAATTCAAAAATTTATTTTATTTATAAATAATCATATTAATTATCATCAAAAGTAACTACACCGCCTAAAATTACTTTTGAACAATTTTTTGAATAATGTTCATAATGTTTATCAAAATAATCAAACGAAAAATTCCCTTTAGAACTAATTGTAAAATTTTCTATAGGAATATCTGGATTTGCTGTAAATATAACTTCATGATCGTTACAATTAATATATGTTCTTTTACCAGCATTAAATGAATCATTTTTAATTTCCTTCAAAGAAACCATAATCATTAGTCCGTCACTAGTAAAAGGCATATTTTTCTCCTTTATTTTAATTTTAGTTATAAGTAAATATATATAATATAATCTATTATATAGTGTTAATTATGATTTTATTATAAATAAAAAAGTATTTATTTATAATGCTTTAATTATTTGAGTAATTATATTAAACTAAAAATATATTAATTTAAATTTTAATCTTATGCCAAAAGTAATTAATAATGAAGTCAATGATCCAGTAAGATGTCACTTTGCTGACCCTAAATTAATTAAAAATAAAGTTTTCAAATCTTTAAATAAAAAAAATCCAATAATTGATGATATAAAAAAAGTTTGTCCGTTAATTAAAGATAAAGATTTGTCACTTCAAAAAACTCGCGCAAATTCAATAACTACATTATCTATAATTGATGAAAAAACACATGCAGAAACCAAAATTCATATTTATAAGCCAAGTCGCTTTAAAAGGTTAATTTCTAAAAAAGAACCCTTTATTACTTTTGAATTCTCTACAGCTAATGAAAATAATATCAAACTGGTAGCTCAAATTGCAGGGGGTGTTAGTTGTTCGTGTGATATTATTGTTAATAAATCTCATCCTAAAGATTTGGGAGCAACTTTACTTAAGGCGCGAGATGATTATGCTCAAGCTATAACTAATCAAAATATATCAGCATATAAAAAACTTCCTTCTAAAAATCAATTAACTTCACAAGCTAAAATTGACGAAAAAGTCATTGAAAAAGCAAAGGAAAAAAAGCCTAAAACATCTATTATTTCTAGAGCAGCTAATTCTATTAAAGCAAAATTTAAAGGCAGAGAACATTAAGATTAAAGAATAACGATGCAATAAAATTAAAAAACAGGTTTTAACTTTAAGCCCTAATTTATTTTATAAACATTAATAGAGTTATCCTTTTCACAAATTTGAGGACAATAATTTGACTTTTAATTTATAAGGTAGAAAACCAAATTTTAAAAGGGATACATTTTCAAAGACTTGCTCTGCTGCAACTTTAACTTCTTATTTTAGTATTAAATTTGAGTCATTGGATACATCATCTTCATAACTTTGTTTAATTTCATGCTCATCTATTTTATTAGCTTAACATTAATTCTTCTAATAATAATTTATATAATAAAAATTTAAGCTGAAACTCTATTAAAATATTTAATTTCCTGATAGCCCAGAGCGCGCGCAGTGACAAAAGCTGGGTAATCATCATAGGCATTGACAACTACATTTGCTATCTTATCAGGAAACTCACGTTTTAAGATTGTAAAAATACAATCTACTACCCGCATACCATAATATCTTGTGCTGCCTTGGGGGTTAGTTAGAACAACTTTGTTTTTTGCTTGCTCTAAATATTCTCTTGCAGTTTCTAGACTTTCTACTTCGTAATATTCCATCATAATCCTCACAAATTTCTTAATATATTAGTCACTACACCCCAAATATGAAGCTCTGAATTTTCTAATATTGGTATGGGGCTAAAATTAGGGTTTTCTGGTAATAAAAATGGTTTTCCTTCAATATATCCAAGGCGCTTGACCGTTAGCATTCCATCAAGGGCTGCAATAATAATTTTTCCCTCACTTGGCTGCAGGCTACTATCGACTAATAATTTATCGCCTTCATAAATTCCAGCATCAATCATAGATAAACCAGTTACTTTAACGCAAAAAGTGGTTTCTGGGTTTTTAATCAATAAATTATTCATATCAAGCATTTCTTCAATATGATCTTCAGCTAAAGATGGATAGCCAGCTTCAACCATAGAACTAAAAAAGGGAATTTTATAGCCACTATTCATAGAGAAATCCTTAATATCCTCAACTAAATGCTCAGGAACGCGTATTGCTTTAGTTGATGTTCCATATTGTCCTTGACCTTTTGGTCTTCCTGCACCGTTTCTTTTACCACCATGATTTATCATTTTTTACCTCTTATAAATTAAACTATCATTTATTACTTGAAAAGTGTACAATTATTATATAACATAAATTTATAACAAATTACAAATAAAATATTGAGTTTATATATGATATTATCAAAAAATGTTTTAATGTTAAAAACACATTCAGAAAGTTGGAGTTTAAGGAGAGTAAGACGCTCTCCCATATATATAATTGAAAATCCATATTATGTATATACTGCCAAAATTTTTAGAATATTAGGACGATTCAAAGCATTATTAGCAATGACAATCTTATTAATCTTTCAATTTTCACTATATGAATTTGATTGCGAGAAATATTTTATGGGCTTATACTAATAATTATGTTAAAACTAATCTTTAATTAATATACTAGCTGTACCAGTCACTGAAATTTGGCTCTTCCCACTGGCGGCAATTGGCGCCATCATTTTGCTACTATATGAATTAGAGCTCATTGAGAGTCTAGTTTCAGAAAAAGTAGCCATTACAGAATCATCAATATTCATATCAATAATTTTAATATTTTTCCTGCCCATAGCTTTTGAAGCACGCTCCGCCTTCTTCCTCAATTTTTCAATAACAGATTCCATTAATGAATCGCGAAGTTCATCTCTAGTCTCATTAGCGATGTTATAACTTAAATTATTGACAATTAAACCCATATCTTGTAACTTACCAGTTATTTCCAAGATATCATCATATGATTTTCCAGAGATAATAATGGTTTGGCTGCCGCGCCATTTAGTAATTTCTTCATCTTTTTTATTTATAGTAAATTGGTAAACTGAATATTGCTCTGTTGATACTTGAATTTTGGAATATTTTTTTACAGAATCAATTGATTTTTGCATTATTTCATTAATTTTGCTTTGGAGGTCTTTTGGATTTTCTCCTTCAGTTTCAAAACGTAAACTTGCCGTTAATAAATCATTATCTACCTCTATTGAACTAGTTGCAGAAATATGTAGTATTGTTCCTTGCTCTAGCAGATTATTTTCTATATTAGCTAGGGCAAAACAAGGATTTATAAATAATAAAAAAAGAATAGATTGAATAAACTGTTTTTTCATAATATAAAATTAATGATTGAGTTAAATAAGAAGTTCTTTAGCCGCTTTAATCGCAGTATCGGTAATAATTTTACCAGAAATCATTCTGGCAAGCTCGCGCGCTCTTGCCTCGTAATCTAAAGTCCTGATTGTAGCTGTAGTATATTTTTTCTTCTGAGATTTTTCAACTAAAATATGCGCATCAGCCTTGCCTGCAACTTGGGGCTGATGCGTAATAACAATAATCTGAAGAGCTTGGCTCAATTTTTTTAACCTAAGGCCAATAGATTCAGCAACGGAACCACTAATGCCAACATCGATTTCATCAAATATAACGGTTCGCTTTGGCCCATTATTAAATAAAGCGACTCGAAGTGCCAGCATAAAACGAGATAATTCACCTCCTGATGCAACCTTATCAATTGATGATAAACTCATACCTGGATTTGTCGAGGCGGTAAAACGTACTCGATCGACACCTTTGTTTGTTGCTGTGTCATTTGATTCTACCTCAATTCTAAAAATTGCTTTTTGCATATCAAGGCTAGATAGTTCATTCATAACTTTACTAGAGAGAATATCTGCCATTTCCTTTCTTTTAGCTGATAGTCCATTAGCTAAATCGTAATATTTTTGCTCTAAAATAATAACATTTTGCTTGGTGTTTGAACCAATATTAACCTGTTCTTCCAAAAGAGCTAGCTGATTTATTGATTTATTTTTGAAATTATCTAGCTCGTCCACAGAACATTGATGTTTGCGAGCAAGAGAGCTTATTTCATATAGACGATCATCAATTTCTTCTAAAGAAAATTCTGGATTGTCAATTTCTTGAAGTAATTGAGTAAGGCCACATCTTGCATCTTCAATTTTGTCATATGCCGCCTCTAAATTTGCACTAATCATCTCTAGGCTTTTTACATTATCTGAAACTGCAATTGATTTTTGTATTTTTGCGATTAAGCGCTCAATAGAAATATTGCTTATATCTTCTTGTAAAGTTTTAGCTAGCTTTTTCTCTTTATCATAAGTTTGGATTTTACGCTTAATATCAGTTAGTTCCTGCTCTTCACCACTTTTAATGTTTGCTTGATTAAGTTCTTCGCAAATATATTTTAAATAATCAATTTCTGCAACGATCTTTTCCCGATTATTATCAAAATTAATAATTTCCTGCTTTAATTGTTGCATTTGATTGTAATTTTGTGCAACTAGCTTTTTTAAATCATTTAATTTGCCAAACTCATCAAGAATCTCGCCATGATAGCTAACATTCATCAATTGAGTATGATTATGTTGCCCATGTAATTCTAGTAAATAATCGAATAAACCTTGAACTAATTTGATAGTCACAGTTTGATCATTAATAGCAAAAGATTTACGACCATTATTTTTTTGAATGGTTCTGATAATTAAATTATCAGATATAATAATTCCGCTAGATTCTAGATAAGCATTTGTTGCATTATCATTATCAAAAACTAGAATCACACTACAAAAATCAGCTTGCGGCCGAACTGGATCATTAGTTGATTTTGAACCAAGGCAAAACAGGATTGAGTCTAGAAGAATTGACTTACCCGCTCCTGTTTCCCCGGTAATTACGCAAAAACCTTCATCAAAATCTAATTCTAATTTTTCAATTAGTATAAAGTCTTTAATTTCCAGTCTTTGCAGCATTATATTAATTTAATAAATTAATACTGTTATTAGTCCAAGCATTATCAGCATAATTATGCTTTAATACGGCCGCATATTTTTGTGCTTCATCTACAAGGCCAAGCATTAAGTTACACTCAACTAAGCGAAATAACGCTTCTGAAGTGTGAGATGTAGTATCATATTTTTCAACAATTATTTGGAAACGCTTAATTGCAGCGATAGGATTACTTTTCTTCAAGTAAAAACGACCAACAAACATTTCTTTTCCGGCTAAATGATCATTAACTAAGTCGATTTTCAATCTTGCATCAAGTGCATATTTGCTAGATGGAAATCTTCTAATAACTTCTTCAAGAGATTTTAAAGCATATTCTGTTCTGGACTGATCTAACCTTACTTCTGAAATCTGAACATAATAGGATAATGCTTTTAAATAATAGGCATAAGCAATGTCGATATGGCGCGGATGAAGTTTAATAAACATATCAAGAATATCTACAGACTCTTCATATTCATTACTTTTATATAGTGAATATGCTTGCATAATTTCAGCATAAGGAGTCACGACGTTACCTGGATGCTGAAAAAATACTTTTTCAAATTCAGTTGCAGCTTCTTTATATTTATCTTCATTTAAAAGTTTTAAGCCACTGCTATAAAGCTCGTTTATTGGAGTAATATTATTATCATCAATAATTTTAGTTTTACAACCAGTTGCCATTACTAAGGCAATCATTATTATTAGTATATTTTTTGTAACATTCATAAGTGATCTCGATTCTTTTTTTCTAAATATATATATGAAAAACTTTCCTAAGTACAGAAAAGTTGGTAATTAGCTAATATATATTTATTTATCTTCTTTGTCTTCATCATTTTTTTCATCTTTTAAAGCTGATTTAAAGGATTTTAATCCACGACCAAGCTCAGACATAACTTGAGGCAATTTTCCTGCACCAAATAATAACATGATAATCAATAAAATGACTAATAATTGTATAACGCTGATACCCATAATAAAACTTTTTTACTTCATAGAGATATAATTATATTTAAAAAACAATTTTTATCTAGAAATAAAAACAATATTAGTATTATAATTAATAATAAATTAATTTATTATTAATATTTAACGCGAATTACAAATAGTATAAAAAGGATTTTAAAGTGAAAAAACATGATAAAGCTTTTGGCCCAATAAATAAATCAAAAGAAACTATTTTATTTGAAGAAATAGTTAAAGATATTATTAGCGATCATACTCAACATGCTATAGATCCTGATAAAAATCCTAATATAACATATTTCAATAAAGATGATCAATTATGGATAACTCGAAATGATAGTAAAATTAATATCTCAAAATTAATTAAG
>JAYUJO010000229.1:0-4281 GCA_043765215.1 Rickettsiales bacterium
ATTCCATCAGTGTCGATGTCTTTTAAAACATCTTGAGGCTGATCAAAAATTGGCATGCCTGCAACTAGATGATCCATAACTATCATTAAAATTTGTGGCTTTAGTAATGACCATTCGGTGTCTCCTTGTTTAGTGACAGTAATAAAATTCTCACCAAAGAAAACAGCGGATACATTACCAATTTCAAAAATTGATGCCGCTAGAACGCTTTTTTTTAAAGCCTCGCCTATATTATTAAAAAAGACAGGCCCTTGCTCACTGATAATGCAGCCTGGTAGAAATTTTAAAGCATTCGGGTTTGGAGTTTCTTCAGTTTGAATAAACATGGATGATATTTGTTTTTAAATTTTAAAATAAGATTTTAGCTTATAAATAGCTAGATAATATAAACTGAAGTTGTTAATCAGTTTAAAGATGGTACCCACGGCCGGACTTGAACCGGCACGAGCTAGGCTCCACAGATTTTAAGTCTGTTATGTCTACCATTCCATCACGCGGGCACTATATGAATCAATATTTTTTGATTCTAAACAACATTTTTCATATCACACTTTAATTAAGTATGTCATGAATGAAATAGACATTAGAATAATTTATATAAATATGCAAGTATTATATGCATGTATACATAATTATATACATGCATATTTTTTCTAAAAATTACTATCTACCTAATTCATTAATAACTTGTTTGTCACGCTCATTCTTTAAAGCTAAATCTTTAGTTACTGCTTGAATATGTATTGCAATATCTTGCAGTCCAATAATTTGTTCAGTAATATCAATATTAGACAGCTCAACACTTCCTCCTATTAATTTCCCAGCTCCACCTTCTCCAGCACCTTTAAGTAAAAGTGGCCCTGAATCATTACTAACTCTATAGGTACCATTAACACTAGGAATCAAGCCATTTACGTTGGCAAACATGGCAAGTGGTATTTTAAATAAATTTTTAGTTTCACCATTACTAAAATTACCAACTATAAAACCTTCAGAGCTAATTTCCATGTTGGTCAGAGTTCCTGGACCTTGACCATTATTTTGTATTATTTCAACATTACTTGGGCTACGAGTCTGACTAACTGTTCCTTGAGTTATAATACTCAACTGATTTTGCCAATCAATTTTAAGATTTATTGGCGCACTACCATTACTGCGCTGAATAATTAAATCGCTCTCAAAGCCTTGAGGCTCTCCAACTAATTCACCATTAGAATTAAACTTGATGATACCTTATCTGATTAAACCATTATCCGTCAACATATTTAATATATCATAAACACCATCTTTATTTTTTTGCGCAGTCACCTCTACTGCCCACTCATTATTATTTAACTTGGCAAAATATAATGTTAAAGGAAAAGAAGAACCGAGACTATCATAAACATTTAGAGGAACTGAATAAATTAAGTTATTAGCAAAATTGGAAGTACCATCAGCAGTAGCGCTTAAGTTTTTATCAGTATTATTTGAATCATAAGTACGATCATAAGTAGTTTTTTCTTGATCCAATCCAAAATATTTAATTAATTGAGAACTATTATTAATGTACGAATTATTTACATCAGCAACATAGTTTTTTGCATCAGTATTATCATCACCAGTAGTAGCTAGTATAACGTCGCCATTAATATCTTTTACCTGAAATACTACATATTCAGCACCAAAATCATTGCCAACCCTTGAAATTTTATATTTTGTATTATTATTAACAGGAATTCCATCAATAATTAATGCATCAGGAAGATCTTTGAATGATATAATATCATCAATTGAATAGCCGCTATTATGCATATACATCTTAACACCACTAGTTAGTGGATCAACCCCACCAGTTGTAACAAATACTCTAGAATCTAGTGCTGGTACTGCTCCTGTTGAAATTTTACGAACATTAAAAGCTTGAATAGGTTGAATAACTCCTGCTGCTGCTACACAAGAAGTTGGCGTAATTGTTATAGTTCTAGCTCCAGCATTATCACCTACTGCAACTAAATTATAATAGCCATTTGGCACAGTTATATCACTTCCTAAAACTGCGGCGCTACCTATTCCTAAAATATACACAACATCACCTATTATCCAATTTTCGCTAGCGGCATCAGTTTGAGCAGTCGTGCCTGCTGGAAGTTCTATAATAATATTTCCACCAATTGGAGCGTTTGTTACAGCTGCCGCTCTGCTAACATAAGTTTGACCACTTACTTTTTGCCAAGATGCATCAGCTGCTAATGCAAATACTGGCTCTGCTCCGACTACAGGAAAAAGAGTTGGGTCAGGCTGCATTGCGCATATGGTGAAACCATTAGCATTAACTTCGCCAACTACATATAATGAATCTGGAACTAATGGATTATTTAGACCTTTAATTTTAACAAATTCGCCTGAATTTAAACCATGATTTGGAGCTGTTATAAATATTGAGGCTCTACCAATTTCAGTTTGATTTGGGTTAAATACTGCTTTATTAATTTTAGTAATTCCTAAAGAGTTTGCAGCAATATTAAACTCTGCAGTAGATAATAAAGAAGTTATTTTTAAATCTTTGTCACTTACAGTTGCTTTTAAAGAATAAGTTTCTTGATTTAAATTTACCGCATCTCTCAAAGTAGACATGCTATTAAACCTGGCGTTGTTTCCACTAGTTTTATCAAGATTTGTTAGTCCTAAAGCTCCTACTAGATCTCCACCAACATTATCAAATATAAGTCCGCTATCAGCATTTTTAGGTGCAATATATAATCTGCCCTCATTATCTACTTTTGCTTTTAAAGAAGAAATATTATTAATAGCATTAGCAAGACCAGTGATAGTATTAAATGTTTTATCTTTAGATGACTCAGCACCGCGAATAGCTGTGAATGTATAAGTTTGTCCACCAACTATAGAGATTCTAATCGAGGCACCCACTTGAAGATTGCCATTATTAGGATCGTTAAAAATAAAAGCTTTGTTAGCATCAGTTGAACCATAAATTGGATTATCAATACTTGGTTTTTTTGCAAGCACCATACCTCCGTAAGTAACTGTCTTAGTTATGCCCGTAGTAGACGAAGTAAATGAGAATGAATCACCAAGAACAAGTGATGATTCAGGCAGTTTTTCTGGAAAGAGAATATCATCAACTGCTTTACCTGCATTTTTACCTGTACGGTTTAAACTAGTATTAATACCATTACCACGAAGAGATTCTTGTTCTGAATTTAAATTCATAGCTATTGAAATGATACTACTAGGGACAGGAGTTCCCTTAGTATTTGCAAAATTGACGGCTTTTAATTTATCTACAGATCCAGAGTTTGGTGGTAAAGAGCCATCATTTTCCAATTGAATTCCTAGTAAATATTGATCAGCAGCATTTTTTACAAATCCTTGATCATCAATTCTAAAATCACCTCGCCTGCTCACCGCAATGTCTCCGCCTACTGAGCCAGATACCACGAACATACCAGCGCCATCGATAGCAGAATTTAAACTCTCCCCAGTACTATCAATATCTCCTTGACTAAAATCAATAGATGTTGTGGATCTGATAGTTGAAGTTGTTTTTTTACTATTTTTAGAACAAGAATCTACTATAACAGTATTAAAAGCCTTAGATGCAACTGATTTTGCCCTAGAAATATTTTTTCCAAATGTTTCAGCTGCATCACGTAATTTATTTAGTGCATTAGCCATTATGTAATCTCCAAATTAATATATAAATGTTATTAATAGACTTAGTGCATAAATCGTGCCAAAAAAATATTTGTTGAAAAATAATTTTTAAATTTATTGTTTTATACTATATTTCTTGCCAAAAAATTGAGATCTGCGATAATATAAATTATAAAATAAAGCTTATGCAATCAACAAAATTTCACATGACAAAAATAATAACTAGATTCGCACCATCACCTACTGGAAAACTTCATATTGGTAATATCAGAACTGCATTAATAACTTACCTTTATGCAAAAAAATATGGTGGAGAATTTATTCTTCGTATGGATGATACTGATATTGCGCGAAGCAGCGCTGAGTTTGCTAAACAAATTGAAATTGATCTAAAGTGGCTTGGCATTACTTGGGATAAATATTTTAATCAGTTATCTCGAATTAGTAGATACGAAGCTGTGAAGGAAAAATTAATAGCTGATGGTAGGCTTTATGCTTGCTATGAAACTTCTGAGGAGCTAGATGTAAAAAGAAAATTTCAGCTCTCTAGCGGTAGACCACCTATATATGATCGAGCTGCACTAAAATTAACTCAAGAACAAATTAAAAATTATGAATCTTCTG
>JAYUJO010000230.1:0-4259 GCA_043765215.1 Rickettsiales bacterium
TTATTTCTATAACTACTGGCCTTTCATTAGAACAAATTATAAAAATTAAAAATGAATTATAATTTGTATATATGTTATCAAAAAGTTAAAATATATTACTGTAATTTTTTTGTATCAATAAATATAAAATAATACTACAAGTTGAAAAAATAACATTATAAGTTTGACTTATAATTAAAATTTTATATTAATAAATCAAAATTATTAATATAAAATTTTTATGCATGTAATAATACTAGCTGGTGGCAAAGGTATGCGTCTGTGGCCAGCATCTACTGAAGAAAAACCTAAATTTTTTATTAAATTAAATAGTCAAAAAAGTTTACTACAAAATACATTTGAAAGAGTGACAAAAATTGGTTTAGTCACAAATATTATAACTGTAACAAATAAAAATTATTTGCATCAAATTAAGTCACAATATTCAGAAATTAAAACTAATATTGATTTAAGTTATATTATCGAGCCATCAGGTAAAGATACTACTGCTGTAATATTATCATCAGTTCTTTATATACATAAACATTATGGTCCAAATCAAATGGTTCTTATTGTGCCAACTGATCACATTATTGAAAATCCAAATATCTTTCAAAACGCTTTAAAGAAAGCTAAAATTTTAGCAGAATCAGAAAAAATAGTTACTTTTGGCATTACTCCAACTCATGCAGAAGAAAATTACGGATATATCGAATATAGTAAAAATAAAGTTATAAATTTTAAAGAAAAACCAACAAGAGAAATTGCAAAAAAATATTTAGAATTAGGAAATTTTTTATGGAACTCAGGTATTTTATGTTCTTTAGCTGATACATTAATAGAAGAAATGAAAATTAATTGCCCTGAAATTTTTAACATTATTGAAAAAACACTTCATTTATCCAAATATATTGATCATAAAAATATACAAGAGGTTTATTTAGACAAAAACATTTGGCACGATGTTCCTTCAATTTCCATTGACTACGCATTACTTGAAAAAACAAAAAAAATTGCTGTTGTTCCATGTGAAATCAATTGGAGAGATATTGGTAATTGGAATTCGATTAGCAAACTAACTTCCACAGATATTAATGGCAATAATATTCAGGGTAATGCGATGGCATTTAAGGCATCAGATTGCTATATACAAAGTAATGGTAGAATGATTGCAGTAATTGGTGTTAAAAACTTAGCTATTATTGAAACAGAAAATGGTTTATTAATAGTGAATAAGAAAAATGTTGCTGATGTGAGAGAAGTATTTTCTATGATGAAAGAAAAAGAAACTCTAGCCAAAATTAGCTAAAATTAAAATATATTTAAAACTTTATGCAAAAATTAGAATGTTTTAAAGCCTATGATGTTAGGGGCAGAGTACCTGATGAATTAAACGAGGAACTTGCATATAAGATAGGTGTTGCTTATTCATCTATTATTAATCCTGGTACTGTAATTATAGGCTATGATATTCGTCTTGAGAGTTTATCTTTGACTAAAGCTTTAGTCAAAGGCTTAACTGATTCTGGTTCAAATGTGATTAATATAGGTTTATGTGGCACTGAGGAAGTTTACTTTCACTGTTTTAATAACAGAAAAAATAATGTTGGCGGGGGTATCATGGTTACTGCTAGCCATAATCCTAAAGGATATAATGGCATGAAAATGGTCAGAGAAGATGCAAAACCTATATCGCTTAATGATGATTTGCAAATAATTCATGATTTTATAATTAACTATCCTCAAATTGAATTTAAAAAAAAGGGATCTTTAACTTTTAATGAGGATAAAACACATTATATCGCTCATTTATTAGAATATATTGATGTTTCAAAATTAAAACCACTCAAAATAGTAGTTAATCCAGGTAACGGCCCAGCTGGTATTATTATTAAGTTATTAAATAAATTTCTACCATTTGAGTTTACTTATATTAATGATGAACCAGATGGAAATTTCCCAAATGGAGTGCCAAATCCAATGATTGTTGAAAATAGGCAAGTAACTTCTGAAGCGATGATTAAACATCAAGCTGATTTAGGCATTGCATGGGATGGTGATTTTGATCGCTGTTTTTTGTTCGATGAAAATGGTGCTTTTATTGAAGGATATTATATTGTCGGGCTTCTTAGCCATCATTTTTTAAAAAAACAACCTGGTGCAAAAATTGTTCATGATCCTAGATTATTTTGGAATACGTTAGATATTATAGAAAAATATAATGGAAATGCAGTGCAAAGCAAATCTGGCCATAGTTTTATCAAAGAAAAAATGCGGACATGTGATGCTATATATGGCGGCGAAATGAGCGCTCATCATTATTTTAAACAATTTTCTTATTGCGATAGTGGCATGCTGCCTTGGCTTATAATCACTTCTATTCTTTGTGATCAAAATAAAAAATTATCTGAATTAGTTAATATTATGATTGCTAAGTTTCCATGTAGTGGAGAAATAAATTACCAAGTCACTGATAAAAATACAGTTTTAGAAAATATTATTAAATATTTTACACCACAAAATCCAAAAATTGATTATACTGATGGTATAAATCTAGAATTTTTTGATTGGCGTTTTAATGTTCGTCAGTCAAAT
Organism: Rickettsiales bacterium; assembly: GCA_043765215.1. Classification (GTDB taxonomy): domain Bacteria; phylum Pseudomonadota; class Alphaproteobacteria; order Rickettsiales; family Rickettsiaceae; genus Megaera_A. The sequence goes on from JAYUJO010000230.1 coordinate 2,575, forward strand.
ACCGAGAATTTACTAAGATTAAATATTGAAACTAATAATAAAGGTAGGGATTTAAAAGAGTGTATTTTAGAAGTTGAATCAATAATATTATTATAATTGTAGATAGAAATGGAAGATACGGAAGTTTGGGTTTTAGTTGATCATAGAGCTGGCAATGCTAATCAGGCAATTGAACTGGCTGAAATTTTAGATAAAAATTTTATTATTAAGAATATAAAATATAATTTTTTTAGTAGGCTACCAAATTATTTTTTAAAATTTTTCCCCTTACATGTTAAATGGTCAATCTTATCTCAATTAAGAAAGTCTAAAAAATCTAAAATTATTATTACTGCTGGAAGAAGAACAGCTGCTCTTGCTGTATATTTGAAGAAAAATAATATTAATAACATTACAAAAATTGTTCAAATAATGCGACCAGATATTAATCCAAATGAGTTTGATTTAATAATATTGCCTCAGCATGATAGTTTTAATCATACTCTACCTAATATAGTTCGAATTATTGGAGCGCTAACTAACACACAAAATAAAATTTTAAATAATCAAGTTGAATTTGATAAACATTATAAATTACCAAATAAATATATAGCCGTAATTATTGGTGGTTCAACTAAAAATTATAAGCTGACTTTAGATGAAGCAAAAATATTTGCCAATACTTTATCAAATATTGCTAAAAACCATTCATTACAATTATTCATTACATTTAGTCGCAGAACTAATGATAATATTAAAGCATATTTTAAAGAAAAATTTGGTAATACAGATATTATATACGATCCAGCCAGTGGCAAATTTAACCCCTACCCTGTTATTTTGGATAAAGCTGAATATATTATATCTACAGCTGATTCAATTACGATGTGTAGTGAAGCTGCAAGTACCGGAAAACCACTATATATATATTGTTCTCCGAATTTCAAACTTCGAAAACATAATTTTTTTATTCAGCAGCTAGTTGACCTTGGTGTTGCAAGGCGATTTAACATTCATGAAAATAGTTTAGAACATTATAATTATACCCCTTTAACCGAGATGAACAAAGTCGCTGATATCATTAAAACAAGAATTTTATAAATTATTTATATAGTTTATATTCTATTTCTTATATTTGCTTGTAATTATTTAAATTTAGTATATTCTAATGCGTAGGGTTTTCTATGTAACTCTTAATACTTGCTGCCAGATTAAGTTTGTTTCAACTATCCTTATCTTCTGCAAGAGCTTGGGATAAACAAATAATAACTCTCAATTAATTAATAATTTAAATTAAAAAGGATACTTAAAATGGCAAACGGAAAAGTAAAATGGTTTAATCCTGATAAAGGTTATGGATTTATTCAACCTGATGATGGTGGAAAAGATGTATTCGTGCATATTAGCGCTTTAGAGCGTGCAGGAATTTCTACACTTAAGGATGACCAAAAAGTGAAATATAGCTTAGAAGAGCAAAAAGGTAAAACTTCAGCTGTTGATATTGAGCTGACTAACTAATATATCTTGAAGATTTTCTATAAATCTTTAGATAATATTTGAATATAAAAGACAGGTTCTGAAACTTCAGGACCTGTTTTTTTATGTTTAAATTTAGTAATGTATAATTAACGCCAATAATGGATTGTATCTTGAAAGAGAGCGAGGAAAGTGCTCAAATGAAGGAAAGAAGTGATGCTGAATAATGG
>JAYUJO010000231.1:0-1561 GCA_043765215.1 Rickettsiales bacterium
ACCATTGAGAAACCTAAAAGTTTTAAAGAAATTCAAGCTGAGGAAAAGAGAGCAATAATTGATGAACAATCTAAAATTGAAGCAGAAAAAGCAGAGCAGGATGAAATAAGCCGCAAAGCTAAAGCACTTAAGGATAGAAAAAAAGCTGAGGAGAGGCAAATAACTAAAGAAGCTGAAGATCTACGCAAAGCTAAAGAAGCTAAAAAAGCTAAAAAAGCTGAAGAATTATGAGATAAATCGATTAAAGGAAGAAGCAAAAGCAGCGGAAGCAGAGGAAGAGGCGAGGATAAATGAAATAAATAAAAGAATTGAATTAATTAAATCAAAGGAAAAGCTTAGTCGTGAAAAGCTTGATAAAAAGATATCAGATGATAATGCTAAAATGATAGCTTCATCATCTATTGAGGCTAAAGCTCAAGCAGAAAAACTTGAAAAGTACTTAGAAAGCTCTAATAAAAAATGGGATGCCAACAACAAATCAGGTGAAGGTACTGAATCGTTTAAACAGATTTTAGAAAATTTTACACATTTTGATCGAAATTTTGATCAAATAAAACTTAAAAATTTTCTTAAAAAATTTAATATTGATATAAATATTAAAACTAATAGTAATTTTTCTACCTTAATAACTTTAATCAAAAATATTAAGGATAAAGAAGATTATAGTTATTTTAAATCTTTAATTTATAAAGGTCTTAAAATTACTGATAGAGATGAAAGCACTAATGAAAATCTTTTGCAAATAGCAATAAAAAATAAAAATTTAGAAATGGTTGAATTTTTAATGGATTTTAAAATATTATCTTCTGTTAAATTTGATTATGAAAAACCACATTTATTATTTTATGCTGCTGAAGCAAATGATAGCGGTTTAATGAATATAGTACCTAAAAAATTTCAAAAACAATTAGGTAGTGATATTATTTTTATAAAACATTTGTTTCAAAAAAATTATTTAGCAAATTTGGTTAACAAAAATATTATTAAACAACTGGTTGAAAATAATGATATTGATAATATAAAATATTTGATTACTTCCATTAATATAAAGTTTATGCCTGAATTAAAAGATGCATCTGGTAAAAATATTCTATTTTATGCTGTTAAAAGTGGTAAATTAGAAATAACTAAACTTATATGTGATAAATTTAGCGAAAATAACAATGGTAAATTTAATACTTTAGATATATTAGGTAACAATATTTTATATTATGCGGCTAAAGGCACTAATTATACAATACTTAAATATCTTTTAAAGTTTGAATCAGTTATTACAACTAAAAATAAAGAAGGAGAAATAATTAGTCAGTCAATTTCTAAAATAGATGTTTTTAATAAAAATGAAGAAGGAATAAGTGCATTAGATATGATCATTAAAAATGATACTTTCAAAGAAAATGATGATTTTTATTCACTAATTAAAAAAATAGTTGACACCATTACAAATGAAGATATCAAAAGTTCATATATAGTAAATCAAGATGAGATAGCGTAATTAAAAAAGGAAACCAAGGAATCGTATAAAGTATTAAAATATACAATTTGTTGTTTTATCCAACGT
>JAYUJO010000232.1:0-11642 GCA_043765215.1 Rickettsiales bacterium
AAGGTGTAACTGTAAAATTTGGTGCTACAGGCTTAACATTTGCTAATGCTAATTCTAAAGCTATTATTGCTGCTGGACAAACACTTGGTGCAAAAGCAGTATCTTTAGTTGGTCCAAATAATGGTCAGATTGAATTTGCTGGTGCAGGTACTGCTGCAGCTGATATCGGTGCTGCTGGTAATGCACTTAATTCTGTAACTGTAAATACTGGAGCTATAGTTTTTAATGGTGATGTATTTGCTACTACTTTAAAAGTAAAAGGTGGTGATGCTCAAATTACTAATAAGAACTTAACGGGTAACGTAGTATTTTCTGATTCTGTTGATGGTAAAGTTACAATGACCAATACGGCTCATACAATTGATGGTAATCTAACCGCAGTTGGTGATGAAATGGGTATTTTGCAAATCACTGCTGCTGGTGGTAACTCTACGCTAACTGGAACAATTGGTGCTAAAGATCATGCGCTTAAATTAGTCAATATTGCAGGGGCTGAAACATTGAAATTAACATCTGCTGTTGCTAATGCTTTTCATTTTGCTAAAACTTTTAAATTGAATGATAATGCTTCAATAATTGAAGTTACTGGTACAGGTAAATTATACGGTGCTGCTGTTGCAAATGCCGCTGCTAATGGTCAAATTAAATTTTTAGGTGCTGGTGAATTCGTGGGTACTTTAGGTGCTAATGGAAGTGCGCTTGGTAATGTAGCTTCAAACGGTGCTTTTGTAGTAAAAATTAGTGGGGGTGATCATTATGTAAATGAATTTAGAATCGCTAACAGTGTTGCTTCAGGGTTCACATTTGCTGATGGTGCACATATTCATGGTGCAATTATTACTCAAGCTAGTGGTGGTCTTTTAAAATTTGAAGGAAATGCTTCTGTTTCTGCAGCAATTGCTGCTGGTAGTAAATTAGTGTCGATGACTCTTGATGGTATTGAAGGTACTACAGTTACTTTAGAAGCTGCAACACTATCTACTCTTACTAATATTACAAATGGTGGTACATTACAGTTAGCTGGTGTAGCTACCTTAAAAAATGGTAACGCTGCTGCTCCTGTAATTTTCACAACTGATAAAGGTGGTGTACTTAAATTCTCAAGTAATTTAGATAATGATATTACATTAACTATTACAGCAGCTGGAAGCCATGGTAAAGTGATAATTGATGAAACTGTTGTTGCAAAAACAATTACATTTGCTAAAATTGGTGATTCAGCTAATGCAAATGCTTTAGATTATATTGGTAATAATTCTAATTCAACATTCAAATTTAATGCTCCTGCTTCGCACGTAACAACTGCACATTTTGGTCATGCAGATGCAACATTAGAATTTAGTAATGCGGGTGATTATAGAATTGATAATATTGACCTTGCAAAAGACAATTATGGTACTTTGAAAATTTCTGCAAATACAGCGTTTTTAGCTAATGGCGATAAAGATGTTTCTTTTGGTTCTGCTGAAAAGAAATTAAAAAATGTAGAATTTGCTGCTGATCACACATTGACTTTAAATGATAAAGTACATATTTTCTCAACTGGAGTAACTTCTGCAGTAGTTAATAGTGGTCTAATCGTTACTAAAGGTAATAATATTATTGATTTAGGCACTCAAACTAATACTTTAAAAGGTTTAACAGTTGATGGTGTTGATGGTTCTGCAACAACAGTAAACAGTGTTTTAACTTTTGCTGGATATGCTGCGATTGATGATGCTGCAACTTTAGTTATTACTAAAGATTTTACCGCTGCTGAAATTAAAGCTAAAAATGCTGGTGGTAGTAAAGGCGCAGTTAAATTTAACAATGATAAAGATATTACTATAACAGGTATTGTTGGTGGTGCTCAGACATTAAAAACTTTAGAGTTCGCTGGTAAGAAAGTAACATTTGCTGGTCAAGTTGATCACAATGGTGCAGTAATATTTAGTGGTGATGAAGCAACGACTGTTGTGTTGGGTAATATTGCTGGTGCATCAAGTTTCAAAAACTCAAGCAAAGGCGATGTTACACATACATTAGTGTTAAAAGCTGCTGCTAATAATTTCACAGGTGATTTGTCATCTGCAAATAATGGCGCTTCGAAAATTAATTTCCAATTGTCAAACGGCGTTGATGCTGAACTATCTGGTGCTGTAAAAGCTGATGGTGCTAACTTCACAACAAGCGCTAATGATAAAGGTCAGTTAAATGTTAATGCTGCAAACGTTGTTGTTAATTCTGTTGGTACTTCAGGTAAAAGTTTGGAAGTTGTAACATTTACTCAAAGCGGTAATATTAAGAATGGTACATTTGCTAAGACAATTAATGTTAATCAAGACAGAATTGCTAGCCTTAGTGGTAATGTAACTTCAGATGGCTTAGTTTTAGCAAATGCTGGTTCTGCAGTAAACTTCCATGATGATGTTATTGTTAACGCTAAAACTATAGCAACAGTTGCAGATAATGGCTCAGTTGAGTTCCTTGGTGGTGGTGAATTAAATAGTAATATTGGTGATGCAAATGCTATTAAATTAGTAAACTTCTCAGATGATTCTTCAAAGATATTAAGAATTAAAACTGATTATATTAATTCTAAGGAAACAAACTTTAAAAAAGGTATAATTATCCTTGATAAAGGTTTAACACTTAAAGGTGGCACTGAAGCACAAGCAGCAATAGCTTCTATGAGAGATTCAAATATTTCTCTTAATACAAATAAATTGACTGTTGCTAAATATGATACTTTAACTTTTAATGGAAGAAATGTTATTGTATTAAATGCAAATATAAATCAAAATGCAGAAATAACAGCTGGACAAATTATTGTTGAAGGTGGTTATAAAGTAGCTGATGGTACAAAATTAGTAATTTCTCCTAAAGTAAAATTAGAAAAAAGAATTGCTAATGATAGAGTTCTTGCATTTAAAATAATTGATAATAGTAAAGGTGTAAAAACTAATGACAGTCAATTAACACTTGATAACTTAGTGCTGGATGCTCCAAAATCATTGTTAACATTTAGTGCTGTAATCGATAATGATAATTCTTTAATTGGTTTGGCTCAAATTAATGCTGAACAAAGAATTCGTGAGATTTTAGGTGAAAAACTAACTGCAAATGAATCTGATAACATTAAAGTTTGGTTTGATGCTCCAAGTGGAACAGATGCTGCTAAAACTGCTGATCTACTATATTCATTTACAGATGATAATGGCGACTTTATCTCTGAAAAAGCTGATGAAATGATTGATCGTTCACAACCAGTTTCAACTCCATTAAATGTTGTTGCAGGCAATGTTTCTAAAGTTGGAAAAGGCTTAGGTGAACGTTTGGATAATCTAGCTGGTAATTCAGTTGCTGTTGAAGTTTCTTCAATGCAATCAGGTGTTGCTGCTGGTGATGATCAACACAGATATGGTGTATGGGCAACTCCGTTCTACAATAACACAACGCAAAAAGCTAGAAAAGGTGCTGCGGGTTATAAGAGCGAAGCTTATGGTGCAACATTTGGTTTTGATACAAGAGCAAATGACGATATGATCATCGGTACTGCATTAACAATTGCAAGCACTGACATGAAACATAAAGATTTCAAATCTGGTGATAAAACTAAGATTAATTCTTACATGTTCTCTATCTATGGAATGCAACAAATTACTGATAATTGGTTCTTAAATGCAGTTGCTACTTATGGAACGAATGAAGTTAAAAATACTGAAAAAAGAGTTGCAAGTTTAACTACATACGATCAAGTAAGTGGTAAATTTACTGCTCAAGCATTCAATGCTGAAGCGATATTTGGTTATAACTATGCTATAGATCAATTAGCTATAACTCCAATGTTTGGTGCTAGATTCACTAGAGTAAACGATGGTGGTTATAAGGAAGCTGGTTCAACAACTGGACAAAATTTCTCAGTTAATACAAAAGCTTCTAACAAATTTGAAGTTATTGCTGGTGCTAAAGTTTCAGGTTACAAATTTGAAACAAATGGCGTAGTATTACACCCAGAAGTACATGGTTTTGTTAACCAAGATTTAGTAGCTAAAAATGCAACTACGAAAATTGGTCAAGACGGTGCTCCTAATGGACTTAAAGCTACTACATTCAAACCATCAACTACATATAACCTAGGATTAAGTATTAATTCTGAGTATAACATGATGGAATACGGTATTGGTTACGATGCTGACATGGCTAATAAGCGTATCGGTCACACTGGTACAATGAAAGTTCGTGTTAATTTCTAATTGATGAAATTTAGATTTAGTAGTTGATATTTATATTAACTACTTCTTCTGAACTTGAAGTGATAATAAAAAACTCCTGTAACTTATTAATTTAAGTTGCGGGAGTTTTTTTTATAATATTTTTAAAGATGGATTACTGCTTGTTGTTTAAGGAAGAATAATCAATTCATAAATAAAAAATATATAGCTAAAATCGTTTGAAAGAGTTATTGACTATATGTATAAATTATTAGTTTATAAAAGTGCAGAAGCAGAAATTATAGGATTTATAGGATTTATAGGTAAATAATAATATAATAACCCCAATTCAACATAGGCAGATTATCAAATTTTCTATTCTTGAATGCCCAATAAATAAATAAAATTAAGTTGATCGATTATAATTTCTACAATAGAGCGTTATAATAATAAATACTTTCCAAAATTAAATCTAATAATTTTACAATTAGTTATACCTTACTATAAACTCAAACTATATTTCAAGGAAGTCACCCTCCATTAAAAATTGACTCTAAGTCTGAGGGTGCCTTGGTGGGCGACGAATTTATCGGCTAGTTTGCAGTCATAGCCAACGTTTATCTCATAACTTTTGCTAATTATTCCAGTGATATTACCACCAAAGCTATAAAGCATTTTGTCTGGTTTTACATGACTTGTATTTAGTTTCTCTGTTGGGTTTTTAGCCAACCTAATATCAAGATCTGCCTTAGGAGTTAATATCGTATAACCAACATCACCATAGATCTCTGGTTTAATCTTAAAACCATTACTGAGAGAAAAAGTTTTATCTACTATCACACCAAATGTTGTTGCAAGCTGATGCCCGCCTTTGCCTTTGACAATCAAATTCTGATATTGCGTTCCAGTTTCGCTAAAGCTTATATCACCACTTTTAGTATAATTCACTGCTAAAGTTGGCGTAATATTAATTTTATTTTGTAAGCTATATTTATAGCCAGTCAAAATTTCTGTTGCTATAAAACTTGAGTTATAATCAGCTTTTGCTGTATTATATTTTAAGGATTCCTTTCGAAGTTCTCGGTTTTTAATTCTACTTTTACCAGCAGAAGTGACGTTTTGCAAAAACCAATGATCATTAAATGAATATGTGACATAAACATATATAATATTAGAGTTAATTTTTGTTCGATCGCCCACATTATAATCTTTATGCTTAATATCCGTTTGAATGGTGCTTACTGCTGCGCCAAGTACTAATTGATCATTAATAGCACCATCAAAACCGACCGCTAATCCATAATATGTTGATTGATAACCTGGTACTGTTTTACGCAATTTTTGCGTGTTTTTACCAAAAAATGGGCTCATCCATAAACCGCAGTTACTCTCAACCTCACCAGCAGATACACCGCTAAATGATTCCTCACTATAAGTCAAATCCTGATTCAAACTAGCCACCTGCGCGATTCGATTAACAACTACTTGAGTCACATCATTTATTGACAGATTCTCAGCTGCTTTACTCAGTAATAAACCAATATTGCCAGCCGTATTTGGATCTAAGCGTTCAAGTGCTTCTTGAAGACCTCGTGCTCCTTCGCTTTTGTAAATATTAAGCAAATCGAATGCTAACGCTGGGTTATTTTTTACGAAGTTTATACGCTCTTCTAGTTTTTGTTGATTAGCTGAAGCTGATCCAGTAATTGGAGGTAATGGTGGCGGTGGCGGAATAGAATCAGGCCCTGGATCTATAACTGGTAGCGCCCCACCTTTAACTATAGCAGGCAGCGCCGCTGCTGGATCTATATTTAGTTTCTGCAATAATGCTCCATCAATTTCGTCAAAACGCCATGATACTAATTTATTGCTTGAGTTAATTAACACTTGATTATTAGGCACAAAAATTAATGTACCACCATTAGTCTCAAACATATCAACTCGCATCTCAACTCCAACTACTGGCAGCGGCGTATTCGCACTTTCTGTTACATTAAAGGTCAGTTTATTGGCGTTGCTCAAGTCAACATTAGAATTGCCTGTCAAGACAAAATGGCCAGCCGAAGTTCCATTATATGTGGTGTTAATAACCACGCCTCCATTAGCATTACGATGGGTCAACTTTCCATCTATAGTAATGATTTTATCCTGTAAATCAAATATGGTGTCGCTAGCTGATACCGTTCCAACCAAAGTTATATTTTTACTTGGAAACGCAGTTTGTTTGCCAAAAACTATAGTGCTGGATTTAGTATATATGTCATTATTAAGTGTGATCTTGCTATTTGGCGCAGCGTTGGTAAACTCAACTAAACCAAACTTTTTTGTAGGCGAGCCAATAGCAAAATTAAGCACTGGATCACCAGTGAATTTAAGCGCTCCTACTTCAGTAATATCTGGCAATAATCTAGCATTAATTACATTATTGCCATCGAATATCATAGTTTTGCTGCCCTTAATGGTCACCGCTCCATTAGCATCTAAATTAGTAATATTATTGGTGATAGTGACGTCATTACTTGATAAATCAAAAGTCGTGTTATTAGTAGTAATTGCCCCATCCAAAGTCACTGGGCTGTCAACGCCAACGGTTAGCTGGTCAAAGCTCAAACTATTAGCTGATATATTTTTGTTAAATGATGCTCGCTTATTTACGTTATTTGAGCTAAATTTTACCGTAGCAAATTTAGCAACTGCAGAACCAATGGCATAATTTAAAGTCGGAGCATCTGTAAATTCCAGCACACCAACTCCATTAGTTGAAGGCATGATCGCCGCATTGATAATATTGTTACCTTGGATATAAAATGTTTTGCTGCCCGTCACATTAATGGCTCCATTAACATCACTATTAGTTATGGGGCCGTTCAAAGCAAAGTTGTTACTAGTCAAATCGAAGATAGTGTTTTTGGTGACAATATCTCCATTAAAAGATAATGCATCTGATTTAGACACAACACTCAAAGACCCAAGCTCAATGTTTTTAGCATATATATTATCGCTAATATATGCTTTGGCAACCGGATTAACAGATGTAAACTTAACTGATGCCAATCGAGCTACATCAGATGTTCCAAGTCTTTGCTTAATGGTCGGGCCATCGGTAAATATCACATTACCAACCCCATCAATATTAGAAGCTATTTTAGCATCAATGATATTATCAAATTTAAAGATTAATGAGCCAGATCCTCCAATTATAAGAGGACCATTTGCATCATTATTAGTCAGGTCGTTTTTGATAGTCAGATCATTGACCAAATCTAATGTGGTTTTATTAGTGCTTAATTTTGAGGCAATATTAGATGGCGCATCAACGCCAATGGTGGTTGTGTCAAACAGAGTCTGATGCGGAAAAATATCTTGCTTGAGCGACACCCTAGTTGCGCTATTTGCATTATTAATTGTAAGAGATGCCAAGCTCAGTGAATTAGTTCCTAGTGGATTATTGATAACTGGCGACCCCGTAATAATTATATTACCATTAATCGTATCATCAGTTAATGGCTTAATGGTGTAATCAATCGCATTATTACCATCAATAGTCAGGCTATTTGCTCCTTTAATACTTATGCCATTGCTACTAACATCAGTAATAGCTCCGCTCATCATCAGGCTGCTATTAGTTAAATCAAATATGGTCTTATCAATTTTGGTCGGCGATGCAATCGAAATTGGCCCGTCTACTCCCACAGTTAATCCCCCAAACTCCAAACTATTGGTAAAAATACTGTTCTTTAGCGATGCTCTTGTTGCTGGGTTAGTATTTGTGAATTTAATCGATGATAATTTGATTACAGAAGACGTTCCAAGAACCGCATTAATAGTTGGATCATCAGCAAATATTAAATTACCATTACCATTTGATGTTGGTTTTACATTAATATTAACGGGGCTATTACCAACTAAAATCAAACTATTAGCTCCAGATATTGTCAAACCTCCATTATTACTATCCGTTATTGCTCCAGAAATTGTCAAATTTTGAGCTAAATCAAAAATTGTGCTGGCTGTAGTAACTGCACTATTGAAAGTCAATGGAGTATTAATTTTTGCAGTTAATCCAGAAAATGAGATAGCGTTAGTATAAATATCTTTAGTTAAAGTGACAGTATTTCCAGCAGCAGCAGTAAATGCTACGGAATTTAGTTTTTTCGTGGCACTACCAAGATCTTTACTAATAGTTGGGGCGCCAGAAAAAGACACATTACCAACTCCGTCAGTGTTACCCTTAATACCAATATTAAGGGCATTATTGCCAGAAATAATTAACTTACCAGCTCCATATAGACTCATGCCGTTACTACTAGCATCAATTATAGTTCCATTTATTGTCAAGTCAGAACTTAAATCAAATATGGTCTTGTCAATTGATATTGTACTGGCAAAAGTTAGCGGCGCATCTATTCCCACAGTTAGTCCAGCAAAGTATAAACTATTAGTAAAAATATCATTTTTAAGCGAGGTTCTAGTTAATGGGTTTGTATTTGTGAATTTTACCGATGATAATTTTACTGATGAAGATGTACCAAGCATGCTGTTAATAGTTGGTCCATCGGTAAATACTATATTACCATTACCATTTGTAGTTGGTTTTATATTTATATTAATTGGGCTATTACCAGCTAAAATCAAACTATTAACTCCAGATATAGTCAAGCCGCCATTATTACTATCTGTTATTGCCCCAGTTATTGTTAAATTTTGAGCTAAATCAAATATTGTACTGGCTGTATTTACAGCGCTATCAAAAGTCAGTGCAGAGTTAATTTTGGTAGTCAGTCCTGCAAAAGACATAGTATTTGTATAAATATTTTTTGTTAAAGTTACAGTATTTCCTGCAGCGGCTGTAAATGCTACAGAATTTAGTTTTTTTGTGATGGTACCAAGATCTTTATTAATAGTTGGGGCTCCAGAAAAAGACACATTACCAACACCGTCAGTGTTACCTTTAATAATAATATTAAGGCTATTATTGCCTAAAATAATTAATTTACCAGCTCCATATAGACTCATGCCGTTACTACTAGTATCAGTTATAGTTCCATTTATTGTCAAGTCAGAACTTAAATCAAATATGGTCTTGTCAATTGATGTTGTACTGGCAAAAGTTAGCGGCGTATCTATTCCTACAGTTAAGCCAGCAAAGGATAAACTATTAGTAAAAATATCATTTTTAAGCGAGGCTCTAGTTAATGGGTTTGTATTTGTGAATTTAACCGATGATAATTTTACTGATGAAGATGTGCCAAGCATGCTGTTAATAGTTGGGCCATCGGTAAATACTATATTACCATTACCATTTGTAGATGGTTTTATATTTATATTAATTGGGCTATTACCAGCTAAAATCAAACTATTAGCTCCAGATATTGTCAAACCGCCATTATTACTATCTGTTATTGCTCCAGTTATTGTTAAATTTTGAGCTAAATCAAAAATTGTACTGGCTGTAGTTACAGTGCTATTAAAAGTCAGTGCAGCATTAACTTTTGCAGTTAATCCAGCAAATGAGATAGCGTTAGTATAAATATCTTTGGTTAAAGTTACAGTATTCCCTGCAGCAGCAGTAAATGAAACTGAGTTTAGTTTTTTTGCAGCGCTACCAAGTATACTATTAATTATTGGGGCATTTGAGAAAACTATTTTTCCAGAATTTGAGGCGTTCGGAATGATTACATCGTTTAACGTATTATTGCCACTAAATATTAAATCATTGTTACCAACTAAAGTAACTCCCGTATTACCACCATCTGTTAAATTACCAACTATTTTAAGAGAAGCATTGGTTAAATCAAAAATTGTACTGGCTGTAGTTACAGAGCTATCAAAAGTCAGTGCAGAATTAATTTTTGCAGTTAATCCTGCAAATGATAGAGCATTGGCATAAATATCTTTAGTTAAATTAACAGTATTTCCTGCAGCGGCCGTGAATGCTACGGAATTTAGTTTTTTTGTGGAACTACCAAGATCTTTACTAATAGCTGGGGCTCCAGTAAATAATATAGTGTTGCTATTTGTAACTGTTGGAGCTATAGCTGTGTTAATGGTATTATTACCAGCAATAATTAAGTTACCAGCTCCTTTAATTGTTATACCATTTCCTGACCCATCTATTAAATTACCCTCAATGGTTAGGTCTTTAGTTAAATCAAATATTGTGGTATTAGTAGTAATTGGTGCATTAATTTTTAACACTGAGTCAATTCCTACAGTTAAACCACCTAGTGTCAAATTATTTGTATATATATCATTATTAATCGATGTTCTTTTTACAGTATTATTTGAAGAAAATTGAACTTTATTAATTAATAATGAAGCACTTCCTATTGAACAATTTAATGTGGGCGCTCCTGTAAAAGTCATAATCCCATAATTAGTTACACTTGGTAAAGCGCTTTGGACGTTTATAATAGTATCATTATTAAATGTTGCACTGCCATTAATTGAGTTAAATAATACTCCTACATTTGAATTATTTATTGCAGTCACATTTTGATTAAACTCAACCTTTGAATTTGTAAAAAGACTAAGGCCTCGAATATTATTATTAGCTACAAAATTGCCATTAAAAATAGTGTTATAACCGCTCCTATAAATTTGCAAACCGTCATTTAAATTATTATTAGATATGAAATCACTATTAAATGTAGCATTACTTTCTATAATCCCCCCACTTCCTTTGTTACCAGAGAAATCAACTATATTATTAAATGTAGCGTTACTGTTATCGTTAACATGAATACCACCTGAATAATTATTAGTGCTTGTTATTGTGCCATTAAAAGTTACATTACTACGTACAAGAATTATTGTTAAGTCTCCATATAGAAGATCGTTATTATCCTTTGCAATTATATTATTTTCAAAAATTACATTATTACTATCAAATATTATTAAACTACCCATCGTATTATCGTGAACATTTATGGCGCCTAAAAATTTAATATTATTTGCAAAATTAATATCAAATTGAACATAGGGAACTGGATTTGCTATAATTGTAGAATTTGAATTAGCAGCTGTATACTCAATAATAAAATTATTAGCTGCCAATGTATGATCCGCTATCAAAGAAAGCAAACTCGAAGTTATTGCAGTTAATAGTAATTTTTTACTTAGAGATAGTTTTTTTTTCATAGCTATACTTTTTAAATGAAAACTAATTTATAATTAATTAGTTAATTAGTTAATTCATTTTAAGTTAAATGGGAACAACTTCAAAGTCAATAAATAATAATATTATAAGACAATTATTTTCTTTAATTGTGACAATAATTAATTTAAATATTTTAATTTGAATCTAGATTTATTTGACTATAGTAAATCATCTTGAATTAGCAGATAAAATATGATATAGTAAATTAACTTGAGATAGCGTAGAAAGAGTGATAGTAAAGAGTTAGAAATGCAAGCATATAGTATAGATTTAAGGAAGAAGGTAATAAA